>CAIZMD010000452.1 GCA_903933995.1 uncultured Bacteroidota bacterium | reverse complement strand
CTGTTCCATGCCAATTATCCTATTCTTAAGCATGGTATCTGTGAGTGCATCTAAATCATCGGTTAAACCCTTTCCTATTCTTCCAGGCACCCACCTGGTAATTGCAGGTTGTGCATTCACCAAATCTTTTCCTTGAATGCCACCATTCCACCAGGGCACGCCCTGTCTTCTACCAATTTGCAATTGCTGATTTCTATTGATAACACCATTTGTAATGCTCAAAGCAGGAGCTTTTACTCGAGTAATCATGGGGCTAAATCCAATTTGATCTATGCTTTTGATTCCCTTTGTACTGATATTAAAATTGTTTTTGGATGCTGCTATGAAGATCCATTCGTCTAATTGCATTTGTGGCTTGCCGGCTTCTGCTGTTAATGACATGGCCACTGCAACACTAGGGCTACTGGATGCTTCTGTAGGAGATTTCATTAACCTAGCTTGATCATCTACATTGCTGTTCAAGCGTTGTGCTAATTGCGCATAATACAGACTTCTGGGGCTGATGCTATTATTGGATGCATCCCAATATCCATCACCAGCAAACTGACTCCAAGAACCAAATGCCCAGTTCTGAGCCGTTGGTGGTTGATAACAATCAATCCTAGCAGCGGAACAATTCCAAAACAAACTATTTGCTGCGGCCCAACCAGCACCTTGCCCATCTTGACCACGATTGCCAAAACGCAAGGCATTCCCATCTACATTTACTATATCAAATAAGACACCAGAAGCCCAAGAGTCAATGGCACCACTAAAACTATAAGGCAGGTTAGAACTGCATTGTACAAATGCATTTGGACCAGCAGCGCAATATCCTGTTGCAAAATCATGGTAGCCATTATTAGCTACACAACGCTGAAACAAGTTCTGTTGTCCGGCAGTGATAAAAGTATACCTGCGTTGTCCCCCAATTTCAGAAATAGGGTCTTGAGAAATACAATCTTCTACCGTTATGCGTTTGGTGCTTTCTAATAAGTTGACTGCCGAGCCTGCAAAATGTTGAAAGCTAACGGATCTTACCCATGCGTCTTCCAGATTTTCCATGGTAATGGCCATCCAACTATGTGCTTCATCCTTTGGATTAGTCAAATCATATTCTGAATCAAGTGCTAAATTTTCAATACCCACTTGACTAATTCTACCATCCCATTGATACTTCATCACAAAACCTCCACCATACTTGCTGTCTAATGCCGTGGTAATAGGTGCATCAATGAATATGTTGTTTTGATCTATAGCTGTAATGGTTCTATCAAAATACAAATCCCTTTCACCCGGTTTCCAACCAAGGGTGGTGAGTCCACCTCCAAAATGAAGTGTACCCAAGGTCTCTAGCCAATTTTGTGTACTAGGCCTATGAATAAAAATTCTATCTCCCTGTTTTAGTCCATCACTATTCTCCAACCTTAATTGTTTTGCACTTACTGGCACATAAGCATCGGCCACTGCAATGGGTTTTGCTTGTATCTTATTCTCCTTACCGGCTACGCGAATCAGGGTTCTTCTATCTAAACCTGTTGCCAATAATTTGGTCTCTCCCTGCCCCATTCCAGCACCTCTAATCACTATG
>CAIZMD010000451.1 GCA_903933995.1 uncultured Bacteroidota bacterium | reverse complement strand
TATGAAAAGATATTTGGATTGGGTGTCATGATAAAAATCGTCTGCTATCCTTTCTAAACAGGTTTGAATAAGTATATGTAAATCTAAAAATGACTGACTATTTGAAGCAGTTTTGCTCACCATTGAATTTAATACGATGAGACTGTCTCTCAATTTAAGCATCTTATTCTTGAGTTTCAGATTCTCCATGTCATGAAGACCTTGTTCCTCATCACCATCAATTAAACCATTATTGATTTTCATCAATTTGGCAAACTCAATATGAATTTGATCTTGTTTACTAGAATCGCTATTCCAAGAAACCCATTGATTACCTATTTTATTGAGGATTAATTGTTCCTTTCCTAGTAAGTTGATAATTTTTGCATTATCCATTTTAAGGTGCTGAACACGTTGCATGAAAGCCAGATTGCCAAAAATTACAAAGACTGTAATGGCAACCAATAAAAGGTATTTGATTTTGACAGCTCTAGAGAGCAATTTCATGACATTAGGGATTTCAAATAAAACAATAAGCGTTCCTAGCAACTAGGAACACTTATTATTAATCCGGGGGGAGATTATGTCAAAATTATGTCTATGAAAACGAAAGTATTGTCACTTAATGACCTAAAAACAAAACAAATTCGGCAGGATTAAAACCACATTATTATTTCTTGGTGTATTGCAATGGGCTTGTCCCGTATTTCTCTTTAAAACATTTACAGAAATAAGAAACTGAATTAAATCCAAGTATATAAGCAATGTCTTTTACAGACCCCATGTTTTGCCTGAGCATAATTTCTGCTTTGGCTAATTTATAGGACAACATGAATTTACGGGGGCTTTTACCATAGATTTTCTTCATCCATCGCTCCAAAGTAGAAACGCTCATCAGCATTTTACTAGCAATTTCTTCTACACTAATATTGGCATTATCAGAGAAGTCCTCCATAATGGCAGAAATCTGTTTTTTAAAATTGTTCACGGGTGAATCAGCCTGATAATTCAGGTTACTTAACTCAGTTTTTTCAATAGTTGCCTGCTTTTGCTTGTGAACAGCTACCTGGTTTCTAATCTTTAAAAACAGGTTATTTGACTTAAAGGGCTTTACTATATAGTCATTGGCACCTAATTCCAACCCTTCTGTAATCTTGTCTTCACTATTAATAGCACTCATCAGGATTACAGGAATAGCTGCTAGTGCTTCATTATTTTTCAACAACCTAAGAATAGAAAATCCATCCAAAGGAAATGGCAACATGATATCTAATAAAATTAGATTCGGAATCTTTACTTCCAAATACTCTATTAATTTGGAGCCGTTTTCAAGGGCTGTTATGTCAAATTCATTTCCCAACAATTCCACCAATGCTTCACGTAACTGCTCATTGTCTTCAACAATACAAACTGTAGGTTTCATAGCAATTTTATTTATTTGCTGTTTTTAATTCAAATACCACTGTAACTAATCCATTTAAACCAGAATGAAAATTGACGTTTCCACCCATCTTACTTGCAAGTTCATGTACAAAAGAAAGCCCAATCTCTAATTGCTCTGCATCCAATTTTTGCAAAAATCCTGATGCAACTTTTGAGGACAATTCTAATACATTCGCCGTTTTACATTCATTTGTAATAGACATTTTGAATAAGCCATTACCATTTTTTATTTCAACAAAGACTTCAGTGCCATTTTGCGAAAACTTAAAGGCATTGTCTAATAATTCAAAAAAAAGACAACCTGTTTCATCAGGAAACTGAAGCGTTTGCTTAAGTTCAATAGAGGTATTTAAATCATCCAAACGCTGGTAAAACAAAGCCCTTACCCTTGCCATTTCTAATAATGTTTCCCCAGCCATGTCCAACCTAGATAACCCAGGAATACTTTGAGACACTCCAGCTGCAGGAGTAAGGGTTAGTGAATAAAAATCCTTTAGCCTTCTAAAGGAATCCTGCATGGTATCACTGCAATGTTTTAAGTATTTAATGTATTGCAATAACTTTTTGTCTTGTTTTTCTTCTGACTCCTTTTTAATTATATCTGTTAAAAACCGAACATCTTTCATGGGTCTACTCATTTGCATATCTAACAAGGATAGAAAGTTTGCATTGAGTGATTCCATATTTTTAATTTTGTCCGACATTAAACCAAATCTTCCAAGCCTAGTTTGAATAGTACTAAGTAAGTCTTTGAATTTATATGGTTTAAACACATAATCATCTGCTCCCATATTCATCACCATTCTAAGGTCTTCATATTGTGCTTTGGCCGTTAAAATGATAAATGGAACAGTTGCCAATTCGGTCATTTTAATAGCTTTTAGGACCTCCACCCCATCCATAACAGGCATCATCATATCACAAATAATCAAATCAGGTTTTTCTACCATAGCCATTTGCATTCCAATCATACCATTTTCTGCCACCACCACTTTGTACTGGCTGTATTCCAGAAATTCCTGTAAGGATTCTCTAATTTGAACATCGTCTTCTATAACTAGTATTTTCTCGTGCATGTTTAATCCAAATTATAAGGTAATTCCAAACTTATTTTTGTGTATTTCCCTATTTCACTATCTATATGAAGTGTTCCCTTATGCTGTTCTATAAAATATTTTACCACCACCAAGCCCAATCCAGTTCCTTCAATTTTATCAACATTGGTTCCACGGGAAAAAGGTTGAAATAATTTTTTCTGATCATCTACACTAATGCCAATTCCTTGGTCTTCAACTATTATTTGACATTTCTTTTTCAGAAAACGAATATTTAAAGAGGGAGCTGGTTTTCCTTCAGAATATTTAAAAGCATTGCTTAGCAAATTGTTGACAATATGAAACATCATTCTCTTATCAAAATGAATGTCAACTGGAATGCCTACCACCATAAAATCTATGCTTCTTTTGTCTTTCCAAGGTTGATAATGTTCTTTTACCAAGTCTTCTAGAAAACTTACAACGGACAGTTCTTCAATTTGTAACTGAAACTTGCCTGATTCTACTTTACTTACAAATAAAAATTCATTGAGCAAATTGGTCATGCCGTCTATTTGATGCATGACGGTATTGGTGTATCGTTCAATTCCTGAAACCCTAAAATGCTGTAACCGCATCATCAATAATTCCGTATTGGACAAAATCACAGAAAGTGGTGTTCGCAATTCATGCGAAACCATATTCATGAAATTGGTTTTCAATTCATTCAAGTATTTCTCTCTGGCCAGGTTTTTCTTAAACTCTTCTTCAATCCTTACCTGTTCTGTAATGTCTGTTAAAAAAACAATGATTCGGGGCGATTTCCAATCCTTTTGAATGAATTTGGCAAACTGATATCTCAGATTTACTTTATCACCTTGTTTGGTACTAATGGTCAATTCTCTGCTGCCACCTTGATGCTTCTCATTTTTAAAATAATAGCCAATTGCTGATAAAAATGTTTTTTTACCTACGCTAATAATGCTTTCTAAATTTAAAAATCCTACTTCCGGTAAAGCATGCCCAGTTACACTAGTCCATTTAGAATTTACAAAGTGTACATTTCTATCAGCATCCATGGTTAATACCAATTCATTGCTATGCTCAATCATAGAAAGAAACAGAGCATGACTCTGTGCCAATTCAATTTCAGATTGACGCATTCTAGTAATGTCAATACCATAACCAATCATGCTGACAAATTTGTCATCCTCAAAAACGGGATAGAATTTTCTTAGTGTATGGGTATCACCATGAATTTTAGAATGGTTAATCTCTTCTAACTCAATACTTTTTCGGGTCTCATATGCTTGTTTAAAAGCCTTTCTACGTCTTATAGCAAACTCTTCTGGGAGTTGCTTGTAATGGACGTAGTCAAAATCATCCTTGCCAATAATCCACTTACTCATTTCAGTGGATTTTACCCCAACCTTATTTACAAACTCGTATTGGTGTTCTTTGTTAAAAATGGCAATATCTGCAGGTATATTATTTAATAGGTTTTCAAAAAAGTTTTTTTGACTGGTCATTGCATCCAAAGAGGTAACCAATGATGAAACATTTTTGTATACCCACAAATGCCCTTGAGTATCTTCTGAATTAAAGAATTGATAATCCCGCAAAATGGTTAAGCCATCTGCAAAAGACAATTTCTCATCTTTCACATTCTCAGCTTGCTCAGCTTGCTCATAAATTTGGGCAATTCGTTGAACAAATTGTTCGGGATCTTTAAAATACTGTTTACTTTCCTGAGCTGCGTTGGAACAATCCATCCCAACCAAAAATTCTGGTGCAACAGGAATATGAAATAGGTTGCAGAAGTAGTGGTTTACATAAACAATTTTATGATCGAATGACTCAAACAAGAGTGCATCCGAGATTCTGTCCAAAATATTTTTGAACAGAACAGATTGTTTATGGGGGTTATTATCCATTTATATACTTCTAATTACCTGTAAAGCAAGACGCTACTATTCCTAGGAGTTGGGTTTTGTCTACAGGTTTTTCTAAATAATAATCACACAATTCTAAACGTCCTTCATCTTTAGAATTGTCAAAGTGCATAGCAGAAATGCAGATGGTCTTCACATTGCCATACTTTTTTGGGTCCTTGGCTAGTAGCTCCAGTACTTCAAACCCATCCATATCAGGCATATTCAAATCAAGCAAAAGAATTGTCCGCTTCTCTAAATCCTGGTTAATTACAGAAATGGCTTCTTCTCCGTTCACTGCAAAATTAAAGTTTATATACCTGCCCCTTAGCATGAAATGAATAATATATTGATTTATTTTATTGTCATCCGCAATCACAAATCTTATAGTATCCATTTGATTTTCAATATTTAACGGCTGCTCCATAATTTAAATTTGTCAGTAAATCCCAAGCTATTACTACAATAAACCTGAGCTTATTACTGCACTAATTCTTCCAAAAAATAAAAGCAAATCGTTAAACAAATAATTATCATGTGTTAAAGTACGCATTCCTTATTTTGTGATAGCATTATGCAGAAATAATCATTCAGACTGACGAATTTGTTTTATTCCAAAGTTTGAACACGAATAATAGCCATTATTTTTGTTTAATCATTTAGTCATTATACATCCAAAAGGCTAACATTTTAACTGAAATAGGTGAAAGGGAAATTTAATCGGCTGAAAATGGATAGAAACGTCTTAAAACATGAGAATGAGGTAAATTCTGTTAGCTGACCAATAATTGTTACAAATATTGCAGTAACCATCTTATTTAATGGCTGATTCTAAGTATAGATTGATAACAGTAAGTTGGAAATTTACTGAAACAGTAATCCATGAACGCTTTTATCATCATTTACGTAGGATTTGCTTGCATTTTGCTTTTTGTTTCTGCCAAAATGCGCAAAAAAGACAGTACTTTCTTCTAAAAGCTTAACAAACTACTACAAGCTACTACATTAGTAAAATTCAGCCTACTGGCTTCCATCCTCTACTAAACGGATGGTCCAGAAATCATCTGCAAAATGTGTATTGCTGATATAGTCAAAAGGCATCCATGCATAGCCCTGTTTCCCCCAAGTACTGCCCCAAGAATTTCTAATTAAGCAGCGCTTTTTTGCTTGATCATAACCAACAGCCATCACCGCATGTCCACCAATTCTTCGCTCACCTAGTTTGGGCATAGGAATCACGGCATTTTTACCCATTGCCCAAAAACTTCCATACACTGAAAAACCAAAAACAAATGGATACCCCTCAGCTAAACAGGTTTGTAATTGATTCATTTTCCAATTTTCAAGACGCATGTATTGAAGCACTTGATTTTTAAGGGCTTTTTGATACAGTTGAATAGGTGGTTTTTGAGTAAATTTTCCAATCCTGTAAGGCCAATCTGATTCTGGGCAAACCCCATCTTTATTTAAAGATTTAATCCCATCTCTGATAAATGCCCCACTATCCGAAAGCTCAGTTTGAATTTGTACACGTTCATTATAATAGATGAACAATCTTGAAGGAATAAAATTTGCGATCGCTTGTTTGATTTGTCCAAATTGGAATGCCGCACCTAAGGCGTTGGCTGTACAAGAGCCAAGACTTCCTTGATCATAGACTTCTGGACATTGCTTACGCAAGTCTACACTAACTGGTAGCTTGCGCGATATCTTTCTAACACTTGCATATAATAAATCCCTATGATCAGGCAGGTCTGGCAACCAACCAAATTGATACTCCCTTTTAGATGGCATAGACATATATCTGTAGTTTGATGACCAATCAGGTAGGGGCAAAAAAAAACAACATAAAAACCGGGGGGAGATTGATGTTGTTTCTAAAACTGCAATGTTTTTACAAACATATCAGATTGCTGTTAAAACATTATCCGTGATTTCACTGAATTTATCTTGTTTTTTAACCCTGAGCCATCCGGTGAAATCACCGATTTTTTCATACTAAAGCAATTATTAAGTGCCTATTAAACATAACCAAATTCAGTAATTCCAATAAAAAAGCCACTTCAAGAACTTGAAGCGGCTTTACTGTCTAAACAACAAATTAAATATTTCTACCCGTATTGATAATGCTCACACCCTTAAACTTGGTGGTACAACAACCATGTGATACAGCACTCACCTGACCAGGTTGCCCCTTTCCGTCAAAGAAAGAACCGCCAAGACGATAGTCTTGCTCACCCGCAATGGCTGAACACGCATTCCAGAATTCTTGCGTATTAGCCTGGTAAGCTGCGTCTTTTACAAGACCCGCTATCTGACCATTTTTAATTTCAAAAGCCAATTGACCACTGAACTGAAAATTGTAACGCTGCTGGTCAATAGAATAAGAATTACGGCCAAACATGTAAATGCCCTTTTCCGTATTCTTGATCATATCGGCCACTTTTAATCCGTCTTTACTAGGTTGTAAAGAAACATTGGGCATACGCTGGAATTGAAAATTTTTCCAATTGTCTGCATAAGAACAACCTTGAGAAGCATTTAGACCAAGCATATGGGCTTGGTCCCTGGTAACTTGGTAATTGACAAGTACGCCGTTTTTAATAATATCCCATTCTCCACACTGAACACCTTCGTCATCATATCCAACAGCGCCTAGCGAGCCCTTCTGGGTCTTATCTCCTTTAAAATGAACTATCTCACTACCAAATTTAAAATTGCCTGATTTCCATTTGTCAAGGGTTAAGAAACTGGTACCAGCATAATTGGCTTCATAACCCAGTACCCTATCCAATTCTGTTGGGTGACCAACAGATTCATGAATGGTTAAAAACAGGTTGGTAGGATCCAGTATCAAAT
>CAIZMD010000450.1 GCA_903933995.1 uncultured Bacteroidota bacterium | reverse complement strand
GAATTTAATCAGATACGCACCTGGTGTTTCAAAAGGTATTTCAAAGTCATTGTTAATGGCTTTCTTAGAGGGAATATTAATATCAAATGTTCTTTCTAATAGGCTTTCTCCATCAACGCTTTTTAATTCATAATAGAGGGTACCAACCTGATCAACCTTGGTACCGTTTTTAATATCCAGTTTGTATTTGATTCTTTTCTTGTAATTGAAAATCCCTGATTTTTCTGTTGGAGAAATACCAATCTCTACTTGACCAGGAGCCGCAGCGGTATTGGCCATGCCACTTGTGGCCAGCAATACTAAAAACAGAATAAAACTGAAAAACCTTTTCATATTGTTTTTATTTCCTTTTCTCCAATAACCTGGATTTTCTAATGGCCAGATTAACCGGTTCCTCAATACCCTTGTACAGCACAATTGAAATCAGATTCAATACAATAAATACTATGCCAATATAGAGTAATGTGTCATTTACGTGTTCGGGGAACCAATCCATTCCATTTTCATACATCCAGTTGAACATTTTATCAATGCCTACCCAAGTCCATTCCTTGGTAAAATTGGCAATGACACCAATATGCAAGAGGTAGAAGATATAAGAGCTTTTACCTAGTAATTGCATGGTGCCGGTTGATAGAAACCTCCTGACAATGGTGGCTTCTTTTATCACCCCAAAGTAAAACAAGGCTATTCCAATGGGCAATACCACATTGTTTGTAAAAATACCAAAGGGGTGATATAAGCCATATTCTCTTCCGTCAAGGGGTAAACTTGCCATAATACCAATACTTCCTGCAATGCCAAGAATACCTAAAATGGTGAATAGGGGTGTTTTTCTATCCGCTTCATTGGCTTTGAGGATGATTAGGGCAAGACCCATACCAATAAAGAATTCCACGCACCTTCCTAAAAAGGTATAAAGGAACATGAAGGTAAAATTACCAAAAAAGCCATAGAAATTGAAATTGCTAAAGATGAGCACCAGCACAGAGCCGGCTGCCAATAAAAGCAGTGGAATGATCACAATATTGCGCATATTCTTCTTCATTTTCACAAAGAAGAGGGGTGCCAAAAAGTAAAATGATTCCTCTACTGTTAGGGACCATCCCTGGCCAACACCGGTGAATTTGAGGTCATCAAAGAAACCCCTAACAAAGAAGATATTTAATAAAAGCAAGAGAATTGGAGATCCAAAACCCGCCATCACACTAGGTTCACCGCCAAAAGTAAAAGCCAATATAAAAGTAAAGAGGGTTAATAGGGCATACATGGGATAGATCCGTGCAATCCGGTTCTTGATGTATTTTCTAAACCAATCACTACTCAATTCACAGGTATCATAATAGCGCATACAGATGAGGAATCCGCTCAAGACAAAAAACATGGTTACCCCCATATGAAATTCATTCAGGGTCCGTCTAATGGGATATATAAAATCTGCCTGATTAAAATGATGAAAAAAGACCAAAAACGCCGCGATGGCTCTTACGCCTGTTAGGGCAGGGATGTAGGAGTTTGCTTTCATTGACGGTTAGAAGGGTGGGTTAGAAGCCTCTTGATGAATTAATTCTGTTTATTGCTAATGACTTTAGAACGAAGAATTTGGTTAAATAGTATTTTTTGACGCTCCAAAACACCAAAAAGCCACCTATTGGTGGCCTCTTGATACTTACTAACCCGTCTAAAATTAT
>CAIZMD010000449.1 GCA_903933995.1 uncultured Bacteroidota bacterium | reverse complement strand
TGCCAGCAAACTATTGGCAGGTAAGGCAGAGGGTAAAGCTATTTCTGCAGCGGTGAAAACCCTTTTGGGATAATCGCAGCATGGGTAGCATAGATGTCATTTGTCTGGTTTTGTTGGCACTGTCCATTTATAAGGGCTTTCAAAAAGGCCTGATTGTGGCGGTGTTTGCTTTTCTGGGAATCTTTATTGGGCTGGCTGCAGCACTAAAATTAAGTGCCATGGTAGCCAAAGCCCTTGGCAACTATACCCATATTACGGCAAGTTGGTTACCTTTTTTGGCTTTTTTATTAATCATGTTGGGTGTTTGGGTATTGGTGAGAATGGGTGCAGCCTTGGTAAAAGCAGCTTTTGAAATGGTTTTATTGGGTTGGTTAAATACGGTAGGAGGGGTTTTGGTCTATGGTTTTTTATACCTGACCGTTTTTAGCATCCTACTTTTTTATGCCAAACAATTGCAGCTTTTGCAATCGGTAGACCTAGCTGCATCAAAAGCCTATCCCTATTTGGAATCCTTGGCTCCCACTATGATGCAATGGTTTGGAAAGATCATTCCCATTTTCAAGGATAGTTTTCAGGAATTAACCTTGTTTTTTGAAAGAATTGCCAAAAACTAAGCCCTTAACCTATTGATAAAGCCGCTAATTGCCCCGTTTTAGCTTAAAATCTGTATTTTGCAGATGCAGATACGATTGTAAGAGAAAAAGCGTTTTAAACGTGGGCCGTACCGTTAAATGAAACCAAGCGTGCTTGCATAAGAAATTATAACATGGATTACGAGATCAAACAACAGGATAAATTCAAATTTATAGAGGAGGGAGAGGGAGAGCCGCTTTTATTATTACACGGGCTTTTTGGTGCACTAAGCAATTTTGCAGATTTAGTAGAACATTTTAGGGGAAAGTACAAAGTAATTGTACCCTTATTGCCCTTATTTGAATTAGACATTTTTCATACTACGGTTGGTGGTTTACAAAAACACGTGCACAAGTTTATTGAACTACGTGGTTACAACAATATTCATTTATTGGGTAATTCATTGGGAGGTCATGTGGCCTTGGTACATGTACTCAAACAACCAGAAAAAATTAAATCACTCATTCTCACTGGTAGCAGTGGTTTGTTTGAAAATGGCATGGGCGATAGTTATCCCAAACGAGGGGACTATGAATACATCAAGAAAAAGACTCAGGTTACTTTCTATGATCCTGCTACTGCCACCAAAGAATTGGTAGACGAAGTTTTTGAAATCACCAATAATAGGATCAAAGTCATCAAGATTATTTCTCTGGCCAAAAGTGCTATTCGCAATAATCTAGGTGAAGAAATTAGTGGCATCAAACAACCCACTTTATTGATCTGGGGAAATAATGACACCATTACGCCCCCATTTGTTGGACAAGAATTCAATAAGCTGATTCCCAATTCAGAACTGCATTTTATAGACAAATGTGGTCACGCACCAATGATGGAAGTTCCCGGTGAATTCAATCAGATTCTAGAAGCTTTTTTAGATAAATTGAAAGCGCCAGCAACAACCCTTGCTTGATTTTGTTGTATCATTTGAAAACGGCACATGTTAGCTTCACAGATACTGCATACTGGATTCCCCTCTTTGCACCTCACAGACAGGGTTTCATTGGCTTTACAGTTAATGGATGAATATGACGTACAACACTTACCGGTGTTGAGCGAGGAGCACTATGTTGGGTTAATTGCCAAATCGGATTTGCTAGATGTAGACGAGGACCAAACCATTGCCACTATTCAAGACCAGTTTGCCAACTTATCTATCAAGGGAGAAGAGCATTTTTTAGTGGCTTTGAAAATGGCGGCAGAAAGAGAATTCTCCTTGGTACCCGTAATCAATGAACAGTCTGAATTATTGGGTGTGATTACCCTTTCTAATCTGATACAACAGTTATCTCGTTTTGTTGGGAATGAAGAAAAAGGAGGTGTGATAGTACTAGAAATTTCAAAACGGAATTATAGCTTTGGAGAGATCAGCCGATTGGTTGAAACCAATGATGCTTTGATTACCCAGTGTAATACGTTTACTGAACCAGAAACAGGGCTCATCATCATTACCCTCAAAGTAAATAAGATAGAAATCTCTGCTATTGTGGCCACATTCCAGCGTTATGATTACGGGGTGCGATATTATTTTGGTGAAGAGTCTTACACCAATGAATTGAAAGACAATTACAACCAC
>CAIZMD010000448.1 GCA_903933995.1 uncultured Bacteroidota bacterium | reverse complement strand
GGCCTACCACTTTTTACCACAATTGGGCTAAAATTGACCCCAAACCACCCAAAATTTTGTTTTTGCCCCATGGTTTCCCCCATTTTCAGTTTGCCTTTAGAACAGAATTTTCTAAAAAATGGGCATCGCGCAGCCAAAAATTCTTTCATTTTCAAGTCAAAATCGGCTGATTTTAACCCGAAAAGCCCCAAAAACGCCCTGTTTTAGGCTAATTCACGGGTTATCCACAGCTATTCACATGCTATTCACCTGCTTATTGAACAATATTGGCTGTAACTGTTTGCCAGCATGGCTTTGAAGCCGCTCAGACTTGTGGATAAATACAAACGCTTTAAATGGCGATTTAAAGTGGGAAAAAGTGTTATTTTGTGTCAACAAGTGGTAAAAAATAGAAAACTTACTCACAAATGCAAGGATTTCACGGAGAATATGAAGCAACGGTAGACGCGAAAGGTCGCTTCTTGCTCCCTGGTGGACTGAAAAAACAGTTACCGGAGGGCGAGGGTCGATTCATTCTCAGCCGTGGTTTTGAAAAATGTCTCACGTTATATCCATTAAAAAGTTGGGAAGTTATTATTACCAAGATTGCCCAGTTGAATGATTTTGACCCTAAGGTACGCCAATTCCGCCGTCAGTTTTTGGGTGGAGCTACCGAAGTGGAACTGGATAACGCCGGCAGGATGTTGTTGCCGGGTTCTCTCAGGGAATTTGCCGGACTGGGCAAGGATATTGTTTTAGCTGCAGCCTTAGACCGATTTGAAATCTGGGATGCTTCTAAATACAATCAGCTCTTTGAAGATTTTTCATCAGATGCATTTAGCAGTCTGGCTCAGGAAGTGATGGCAAACAATGATCAGAAAAACGGTTTAATCTAAACCATGAATCAGATCCCCGCCAATGACTACCACGTGCCTGTTCTGTTTCAGGAATGCATCAATGCTTTGGCCATAAAGGCCGATGGCGTTTACGTTGATTGCACTTTTGGTGGCGGCGGACATAGTAGGGGAATCTTACAACAGCTGGGTCCAAAAGGTAAACTCTTTGCCTTTGACCAAGACGCAGATGCTAAACAGAATATTCCTGACGATGATAGGATTGTGTTTGTGCCCGCCAACTTTAGGCACTTGCAACGCTTTCTGCGTTTGCACAAAGTGACTAAGGTAGACGGCATACTGGCTGATTTAGGTGTGAGCAGTTTTCAGTTTGACGAAGGTGAGCGTGGATTTTCTATTCGTTTTGAAGGTCCCTTAGACATGCGGATGGATAGACGTCAAGCGCTTTCTGCAGCTACCATTGTTGCTACTTATTCTGAACAGCAATTGCACAAATTGTTTGAACAGTATGGAGAAGTGACCAATAGTATCACACTGGCTAAACAGATTGCACAGCATCGCAAACACTTGCCAGCACAGACTATTCAGCAGTTCAAAGCTTTGATTGCACCAGTGGTAAAAGGGAACCCCAATAAGTATTTGGCGCAAGTGTTTCAGGCTTTGAGAATGGAAGTAAATGACGAGATGGGTGCACTCAAAGAAATGCTAGAGCAAGTACCTGCAGTGTTGAACCAGGGTGGAAGAGTGGCGGTAATCACGTTCCATTCCATTGAAGACAGAATGGTGAAGAATTTTTTTAAACAAGGAACTTTTGAAGAGGTGCAGGATAATCCCTTAATCTCTATAGATAAAGAAGAGATCTTAAAAATCATCACAAAGAAACCCATTACCGCATCGGACGAAGAGTTGAAGCGGAATAGCAGAAGCAGGAGTGCCAAGCTAAGGGTTGCAGAGCGATACTGATTTTTAAAAATTCCCCTACCGCTTGCGGGAGGGGCGCCGAACGGAGTGAGTGCGGGGTGGGTAAAAATTTGATAAGAAAAAAAATGTCTGAACAAACAACAAATACT
>CAIZMD010000447.1 GCA_903933995.1 uncultured Bacteroidota bacterium | reverse complement strand
GGGCAATTACCAATACCATCAGCATTAACAGGGAAACATTTTTGTGCTGTCAAGAGTTCCTTATCCTTAAAATCTGGAACACCATCACCATCAGTATCTTTAGAAACACCATGACTGTCTACAGGTGCACCTGCAGGTGTATTGGGTTCTAAGTCAAATTGATCAGTAACGCCGTCTTTGTCTGCATCAGGCAAAACAATTTTGGGCAATTTCATGTGGGTAGGTTTATTCAATTCAGAATAAACATAGTTATTAGGGTTGATCCAATATAAGGGTTCAACGCGCTTTCTACTTTGTGCTGATACTTGTAAGGCAAAAACCGCCAAAACCAGTACAGACATTATTTTAATGATTCTTTTCATGTTAGTAATTTTATCAGTGTGGATTTGACTTATAGATTGATATTGATGTGGGCACTCAAATAATTCAGTAATCCCCTTGAGGTAGAAAGACCTGAACCATCAACATATTTTTCAAGTGTGGTGAATTTTTGTTCAATACCAACATTGTATTTACTGTTGATTTTATAAGAGAATCCTCCACCAAAATTAAAACCATGTCTTACAACCCTGTTACCTGCTTTAAATAAAGCCCCACGCTTTCCCTCTGGATTAAAGCCTTCACTATCATATTTTCCATCTTGAATAGCCTGAATAGAACTTACAATGTCTTTAGTGGGTACATTAAAGTTAATAGCGCTATAATTGTATGGAGCACCGGTAGCATTAAAAGCATCCACTTGTGTTTCAGTACCTACCATGGAATATCCAGCTAAGATGTAAAGGTTCCATTTTGGATTTCCTCTATAATAACTAAGTGGATTAAGGGAATAAACAAAATCAAAAGATGCAGTACCTATGCTTGCGCGATAATTAGGCACATAAGTAGTAGGATAAGCAAAATAAGCGCCTACACCAGGTCCTTTTTGTGCATAAATGCCTTGTCCATAATTTACGGTAAAAGTAGTTCCAAAACGGAAAGACCAATTATGGTCAATGGCTTTTCTTAAAGTAAAACCAGCACCATATCCGCCTCTTTGACGAACAGCCTGATTGGTAATAAAGCTATACCCCCCATTAATACCAAGTTCCCATTGACTGCGAGGTTTTGGAGGGTAAGGAAACTGATTGTTTAAAAACTCATTGTACTGAGGTAAAGACTTGGTTGAAACCTTGGAACTATCTTTCCAGTCCCATCCCCAATTTGTTTGAGCCATACCGCTTGTCTGTAAAAAGACAATCAGGGCTGCTAATAATAAGTACTTTTTGCTTGCCATAATGGATATTTGTATTTTAGAAGAATGTGTGGAAATTAATCAGTCAAAATTATACATCGTGCCCGATAAAGCCAAGTTTTAGACCCTCAAAAGCGTTAAAGACAACTTAAAGACAATTTAGAGACAAAAATCGTTAGGCTAACGTTGCATCAGATGGCATTATTGTTAGGAACAAACTTATATTGCAGCCAATTATAGGATTAGTCAGCATATGAAGCTAGCACAACAGGTAATATCGGCCGAATTAACGCAGTTTGAATCCCGTTTTAGGGATGCGGTAAAAAGCCGGGTAGCATTATTGGATAGGATCATGCAATATATTGTCAAGCGAAAGGGCAAACAAATGCGACCCATGTTTGTGCTATTAAGCGCCAAACTAGGTGGAGAGATCAATGACAGTTCTTATAGAGCGGCTTCTTTGGTTGAATTAATTCATACAGCATCTTTGGTTCACGATGACGTGATTGATGACAGCAATATGCGCAGGGGTTTCTTTTCCATCAATGCACTTTGGAAAAACAAAATTGCAGTAATGGTGGGTGACTATCTCTTGATGAAAGCACTCTTATTGGCATTGAACAACAGAGAATATGTGGTATTAGATGCGCTTGCAGAAGCTGTAAAAGTAATGGCAGAGGGAGAACTATTACAATTTGAAAAATCCAGAAAGCTCAATTTAAGAGAAGATATTTATTACGATATTATCAAAGGCAAGACGGCTTCCCTACTCTCTTCTTCCTGTGAAGCTGGTGCTTCTACCACTTTTACAGACCCAGAAAAAGTACTAAAATTGAAAGTGTTTGGTGAAAAAGTGGGCATGG
>CAIZMD010000446.1 GCA_903933995.1 uncultured Bacteroidota bacterium | reverse complement strand
TGCTCCCTTGGGGTATACCGCATTAAATAATGCCACCATAATGGTTCTAAAAGTCCAGATGAGTTTATCACAGAGGGAGTATGCACCAAGCACCGCCGCTTGACCTGTTGCAGAAATGCCAAACAGAAAAATAGACTGTTGCAGGTATACCGTCATATTATTCCCTACCAAAAAACTATTGGTTTTGAAAAAGTCTATACAGTGAACCCATGAAATGCTAACCGTTACAATTTTTTTAAGATAGTATTCCCGAATCACCAAAAAGCTATAGAGCAATACATTGGTCATGCCCATTAAAAAATTCACCCAAGCACCTTGATCAGAATGCTTAATACAAAGTACAATCAAACCCAGGGTCAAGAGTTTTGAACCTACATTAAACATATTGTAATTGCTGGTATCTTCTTTTCCTACAAAATAGAACAGTGGGTTGATCACTTCTCCCAATACAATGGGCATAGCCAGTAAAAAATAATAGGCATTGGCGCCTTGTAAGCCATACCAGCCAAGCATCATAGCCAATAGTACTATAAACAAGAGACCCCTGGTTTGCATAATCACTTTAAAATGCCTAGATAGGGCCAAAGGGTGCTCGCGCGATGTGGCAATATCATTGACCCCTGATTGTCCACTTCCCCAGGTAACAATCACAGTGAGTAGCCAAGCAAAACTATTGGCCACCATCACTTTCCCAAATTCTTCTACTCCTACTATTCTAAAAATAAAAGGGAACAATAAAATATTGAGCAGGGAATTGGTAATCTGAATCAGTCCAAGATTGGCAAAATTCTTGACCATGACTTGGTGCGGCTTCAGACGGGTATGGATCTTTTTGATCAAGTAGAATAAATTGGTTCTGGCTAATTATTTCTCTAACAAACAACTGGCATAAGCAACCAGCCCTTCACCCCTTCCTACAAAACCCATTTTCTCAGTGGTAGTAGCTTTAATAGAAACATCGCGGTCTGTTAATCCTAGAATAGCTGCAATGGTAGACTGCATCTGCGTTACATAAGGTTTGATCTTTGGTGCTTCTAGACAAAGCGTGGCGTCTATATTTACCACATGGTAACCTTCGGCAGCAATGAGTTCAGCCGTGCGTTTGAGCAGGATTTTACTGTCAATATTTTTGAATTCTGAAGATGTGTCGGGAAAATGAAACCCAATATCGCCCAAGCAAAGCGCACCAAGAAGGGCATCGCAAATAGCGTGTAATAAAACATCCGCATCGCTATGACCAAGCGCCCCTTTGTGATAAGGAATTTGAACGCCACCTATGAATAAATCTCTACCTTCTACCAATTGGTGAAAATCTACACCTTGCCCAATCCTTAGTCCCATAATCTTTTATTAAAGAGGCTCAAAGATAGGATTCTGATGCCTCATTAGGCAAAATCATCAAAGGCCGTAATGGATTTTACAAATCCCAATAATTTTTCTTGGTAAAGGGCTGCTGAAGGAAATAAGGTTTTCATGTCTTTACTAGACAACAATTGTACTTCATCTACCCTTTTTTGTGCTTCTTCTACAGTAGCTGTTTTGGGGTAATGACCCAGATTCAGGTTTTTGGTCAACTGAATTTTAACCCCTCTTGGAAGGAATTGGTAAAAGGGAGTCATCCAATGCGGCTCAATGGGAAAATACTTGTTGGGGGTTTGAATATAAAAGTGTCTTCCAATTCTTAATACCTCGGAAGCCATTTTTTGTTGGTTCTCCCAAGTAAATAAGTGTTCAATCACGGAATTAGAGAAAACAATATCAAAGGATTTGTCTTGAAACTGGAACAGGTTGCAGGCGTCTCCAGCTATGCTAGTTAAATTTGGGTGTTCTACATGTTCCGTTCCCAAATTCACCAAACTGATTTTGACATTTGGAAACTGAGTAAAAAAATCCATTTTTTGCCAATAGTCCTGTGTGCCCCCAATATCTAAAATGGAGATTGGACCCTTGTTCAAATGATGGTTGTTGATGAAATTTTTAAAATGTTCAAAACGCTTGACCCTGAATTTGTGATTATAGGATACCTGGTTAGATGGATCAAAAAGTTCTTTCATTATACTAATACAGCGCTTAAAAGAGCCGCAAATTCGGGTATTTAGTTTAAATAATCCAGTAATCCTTAATATTCCTCCCCACTCAAATGAAATACCAGACCCAGTCTAACGGTATTGGAGAGTGGATTACGAGTAACACCGCTACCTGATGGAACCAGATAAGAGATATTTACGCCAAAGCTATTAGCATTGAATCCGGCACCTACAGAGAAGTATTTGCGGTTACCGCGGCTCTTGTCTTCATAGAAATAACCACCACGGAAAAAGAATTGATCATTGTAAGCATATTCTATACCCAAAGAAGCCTGAAAGCTGCTGGTGATGCTGCTCCCATCGCTAAAAGACTTCATCCAGCTAGACATGACACCCATGCTTCTATACTCGGCCAGGTTGGATGAATCCGTGCTATATACACCAGTTGCTTTTGGAGCAATGGGTACCAATAATTTATTTAGGTCAATTCCAAAAGTGATCTTATTGCTTTCATTAATGCTGTTGACATAAGACAGACCCAAGCCCATATTGGCGGGAATAAAGTCTTTGTTTTTAGCGTCATTGGTATAGCCAATTTTACCACCCAGGTTGGTTAATGAAATACCCCAGTTTAAACCAGAACCTTCTTCATTCAAACCATGGTAATAGATGCCTAAGTCTGCGGCTACGGTATTACCGGCTTTATAAACAACCCCAGTTCCAACATCACCTGTAACCAATCTAGAATTGATATAACGCAGGGCACCACCAATACTTAAATTGTCTGTTAGCTTTCTAGAATACCCAAAATCAAGGGCAAACTCACTAGGCTTAACGGAGTTTAGAATATTACCAGAATTATCTGTCAATTGAATATTGCCCAAACTAAAAAAGCGCATGGTACTGCTAATGGCAGAAGCCTCGTCAAGCTTGTAATAGCCGGCGGCCGATGCCAAATACACATCGTTCAAACCCAGGTCTTTTAACCATGGGGTATAATTGATGGCAATGGATGATTTTTTGGGTGTAAATGGGATCTTAGCCAAGTTCCAAAATGCTGAGTTAGCGTCTGGCATAGTGGCTATAGACAGGTCTCCCATTCCTCCTGCACGTGCATCGGGTGAGATGCGCAAGAAGGGTACAGCGGTACTAACTATATTAATGGAATCAGTTTGTGCATTTAGCCTAGGGCTCAATACGGTAAGGCTAAAAGCCAATACCAATAAGGATTGCAGTGTTCCTTTCATACAATGAAGGTTTAATCTCAGGGGTTTTTACCCAAACGTAAATAATAAAAAAATAGTGTAGAGATTATACCATTCAACTGTTTTAGAATAGAATCATTTGTCCTGCAGATACAAACTTTGTTTCTCCTAAGGTAATGACTACTCGGTAAATATAGATAGCTTTTTTGAGTTTTTGGCCATTTTCATCGGTTCCGTCCCATTGAATCTCACAATTTCTGGTGCCGGCGGTAAAAACCGTTTTCCTTATGGTCTTGACCAACTGCCCATTAGTAGCAAAAATGCCCACTTCAACCGGCAACTGGGTATTGGGTTGGTTATGCTCAAAACTGATGGTGGTCTGCTGATTAAAAGGGTTGGGATAGTTCATCAGTTTTTGAATCACCGCTTTCTCCTGTTTGGCCACTTCAAAATCTAGCAGGGCTTCACTGGAATTATTGGCCAGATCCCAGGCTTTTAGTCTAATCTGGTGTTTACCGGGAGTCATGGTGGGCAACTGATAGCGCACCCTTCCACGCTGATAGTCATCTACCGCGGAACTATAATAACTGTTCAGAACCAATACATTACGTTCATTTCCGTCAATGACTGCGGTAATATCATGCCCAATGCCGGCACCCGAAACATTAATTCCTAAGCTATCTACCAGATCCATCAAAAGGACAGGGTTTTCATGGGTCAGCCCCCCGTTTTTAAACGTAGTATCGTTAAGCCAGGCCTTGATTTCAGGACCACGATTATCCGTTAAAGCGGGAGCTAGACCAGCGATAATATAATTGGTATCGGCCCCGGCCGCATCCCTTTTTCCATCGGTAGCATAAAAGCTAAACCTGCCTTTTCCGGGTTGGTAATTGATGTCTTTGGGCAGGATCAAATTAAATTGAAAAAGGCCATTTTTCACCGTGGCCCTACCCTTGAACAAAATACTATTCTGCACCTGAAAACTGGTTACAGGGC
>CAIZMD010000445.1 GCA_903933995.1 uncultured Bacteroidota bacterium | reverse complement strand
GACGTTCGTACCCCAGATGAATTCCGCTCGGGTCATATTCCCCAGTCTCAGAATATTCCATTGCAACAATTGGAACAAAAACTGGCGAGCATTAAACAAAAGAACAAAGCCGTAATTACAGTTTGTCAAAGCGGAGCAAGAAGCGGTATGGCTACTACCATCTTAAAAAAAGCTGGAGTAGAAGTAGTAAATGGCGGCGGTTGGAGCTCTTTGCAAAATAAATTGAGATAACCATGAAATGGATCAAAAAGCTGGATTGGGTTTTTCTAATTCGCTTTATCATGGGACTGCCCTTTCTATACATGGCTTATGTCTTTGATGACTGGCTTCCCGCTATGTTTGGAGTAGCTATCATCGCCACAGGCATTATTGCTGCTTTTACCAAAACCGGTTGTGGATACGCGGGAGGTTGTGCACATAACCCGCAGGTGGAAACTAATGATTAACTTGCGCTCGGATTAAACCCATTTTCATGCCTCAGAAGGATACCAAAACACCCTTTTATCTATGGTCCGTTCTCAACAATAGATGCCCCCGATGCCGGGAAGGAAAATTGTTCCAGCACAATAGCAGTTTTAACCTAAAGAAGAATGTAATCATGCATGAGCACTGCCAGTCCTGTGGTCAACCCACTGAGATTGAAGTAGGCTTTTACTATGGCACTGGTTATGTAAGCTATGCCCTATCTGTTGCTTTTACCGTGAGCACTTTTGTTGCTTGGAAAGTTTTGATTGGAATGAGTTTTGACATTGATGACAACCGAATGTTTTATTGGTTGGGTACAAATATCTTTTTATTGGGAATTACGCAACCGCTGCAAATGCGTTTGTCTAGAAGCCTTTGGCTGAGTTGGTTTGTAAGTTTTGAAAAAGACTGGAGAAACAAACCCATTCCCAAACACGAGAGAATGATTCCTGAGCAACAACATAGTTTATAACATAAAAAGGCCTCAACAATGTTGAGGCCTTTTTTTATATAGTGACACTATCCCCCCGGTTAGTGTACTAATATTTTATTGGTTAACAAACCTTGTCCAACCTCTCCACCAATTTGCGTCTACACCAGCAGCATCACAAGCACCACGGAATTTAACCGCAGTCATACCTGCTAATTTAGCATCAGTAAAACTTGCACCAACCAAGATTGGTTGATATCCGTTTGATCCACCAAAAGGCAAGAAGTCAGGTGCTGTATAGTTAAACGGAGCAATCAACTTGGTGTCTGCAACAGTTGGCAAAACAGTATTTGACATATAAGATGCACCAAAGAAAGTTTTCACTGAATCTGCAGTCCATTTGCTAGCATTAGCAGCAGATGCAATAAAGTTGTAAGAAGTAACATCGGTTCCAGTTACTGGTCCGCATCCTGCAATGGTATTGTTCTTGAAACGGGTAGTACTATCTTGAATATTCAATTCCATTACACGACCATTTCTTGAGTCAATCAACAAACCTGAAGGCCAACCTAAGAAGATAGAGTTGAAAATAGAGATTCCAGAATTTCTTCTAATATGAGCCCCAGCTAAATACAAAGCATTTCCACTATTGGCCAAAGTTGCACGTGGTCCAATTACTGTCATATTACTAAATACTGCTCTGGTTTGTGGTGCATTCAATGAACCACTTGGGTCATTATCACTTTCAAAAGCTTCACTCCTAGAAATATCCGCAATGGTAGAATCGCGCAGCACAATACCAAACTGTACTTTACCACTGAATCCGTTATCTGAATCAAAATCATCATCTTGCGTTTTGTAAGCAATCAAGTGCTTACAATTTACTGTACCACCAAACCACTCAAACGCATCGTCTTTTGCATAAGTAACCTGTACATAATCAATAATAGTACCGCTACCAACTGCAGCCATGGTTAAACTATTGATTTCTTTATCTGGCTGATAAGCGTAACCAGCATATTCAATACGTACATAACGTAGGATACCTGAATTATCTGCATCATTTGGAGTAGCACCGCCACCAGCAATACCATCGCCAAAGCTATTATCAATACCACCTTCAACCTGCAGTGTTCCTGGTCCGCCACCGGTTCCAGTAAACGCAGAATTGACTGTTGCTTTTCCTAAAATTACTATACCACCCCAGTCACCTGAACGTGGTACTGGTGAATTAGAAGTAAATACAATTGGATTTTCTGCAGTACCGTCAGCAATCAATTTAGATCCGCGTGTAATTACCAAAGCAGCCACGTTGGCTCCAATATAATCACCCTTTACCGTAACGCCTGGCTGTACAGTCATAGTTGCGTTATTTACCATGTACACAATTCCACTCAATACATAGGTATTACCAACTGTAAGTGTTGTATCCTTAGAAATTCTTCCTTTTAGGATAATTGTTTGACCAGTGGGTGTAGTTGGAGGAGTTACAACAGTAGTTGTTCCGCCATCCATTTCAATTTTCCTACAGCTGGTAATCATTAATCCTGCCAGGGCAGCTACCAGTACAATTGATTGTTTCATTATTGGTTTATTTAAACTTTTATATTAATGGTTGATTTATAAACTATATCCAAAGGTTACACTAATAGTAGTTCCAGTTTGTCTGCTCAAACGGAATGGATCATTTGTTCTGTCTAACTTGGTATTACCATCAGGGTTTTGATAGAAGTACAAAGTCCTGTTTAAAATATCTTGAACATTCAAACGCAGTTCAGCTTTATTATTTGCCAACTTTTTGGTGATTTGAAAATCAAATACAGGTCTTGATGATTCATAAATATCGGGTTGGTCTTGGCTACCAACATAAGTAACACGCTTACCAATTTGGTTATACAATAGGGTTGCGGTAAGTCCTGATTTTTCAAGATCATACATCAATGACATATTGATCAAGAAAGGTGATTGACCTTGTAATGGTCTGTCTAAAGCTAATTTTGAATCT
>CAIZMD010000444.1 GCA_903933995.1 uncultured Bacteroidota bacterium | reverse complement strand
TGGTGCCAGCTTTGCCAGCTACCAGATCTTGAATAGATTCTGCCTTGCCAATGATGACTTTGCTTACACCATTGTTAATGGCGGTAAATGCATTGTCCAATTTAGGAATCATGCCCGCAAAAATCAATTGCTGGCTTTTCAATGTTGTGTAATAGTCAGGGTTGATGCTGGCAATAACCGTATTGTCGTCATTGGCATCTAATAAAACCCCACTTTTCTCAAAACAGTAGAGTAAGGATACTTGATAATCTTTGGCTAATGCAGTAGCCACTGATTGCGCAATGGTGTCTGCATTGGTATTGAGCAATTGTCCAGCACCATCATGGGTAATGGGTGCAATCACAATAGAAATGCCCTGTGCTAGTAAGGGTTCAATAGCAGCAGTATTTACTTTGTCTACATCGCCCACAAAACCATAATCAATGCCGTTAGAAGCATTGGGTAATCGTTTATGCGCTTGAATCAAATTAGCATCGGCTCCGCAAAATCCCATGGCATTATTGCCATTGGCTTGTAATTGCGCCACCACTCCCTTATTAATAAGACCTGCATACACCATGGTCACAATTTTTAGGGTCTCTGCGTCTGTAATTCTTCTGCCATCTACCATCTCTTGTTCCACACCCAAATCTTTGGCCAATTGAGTAGCAATTTTACCACCACCATGTACCAAGATCTTCTTGACTTTGATAGCAGCAAAATCTTGTAAGAACTGCTGAAGTTTAGCTGGATGGTCAATGATATTGCCACCAATCTTAATGACTAGTAAGGATTCCTTTTGCAATATGGTATCTGTTGTAGACATGTTATATTACTTGCTTTGTTCCAAAATGGAAGCAATGACTGCTTGTGCTGCCCAAACCCTATTACCTGCTTCGCGGGTAACCAAACTGTGAGGGCCATCCAAAATTTCATCACTCAATTCCACATTTCTTCTTACTGGTAAACAATGCATCACTTTGGCTTGATTGGTTAGTTTCATTTTTTCCTCAGTGAGCATCCAGTTGGGATCATTCTCATATACCTTACCATAATCTGTATAAGTACTCCAGTTTTTGACGTACACATAATCTGCGTCTTTTAGTGCTTCATCCTGGTTATGGGTAATCACGGCTCCTTTGGTAAATTGCTCAGCCAGTTCATAATCTACTGGATGGGTAATCACAAAATCGGCTTCGCCCCAAGCATTGACCCACTGCGCAAAACTGTTTGATACACATTGGGGTAATGGTTTAATATGGGGTGCCCAGGTGAGCACGATTCTCGGTCGGCGCGGTTGGTTCCAGGTTTCTTGAATGGTAATAATATCGGTAAGTGATTGCAATGGATGCAGGGTAGCACTTTCTAAACTGATCACAGGTACACCAGCGTATTTGATAAACTGGTGAATAAACATTTCACTATAATCATCTTCTCTGTTCTTCAAACCCGGAAAAGTACGGATACAAAGAATATCAAAATACTGACCCAAGATAGGTGCAGCGTCTTTTACGTGTTCAACCGTATTTCCACTCATGATGGCCCCTTCCTCAAACTCCAATGCCCAACCTTCTTTGTCTACATTGAACACAATGGCTTCCATGCCCAAATTTTTGGCAGCCACTTGTGTACTTAAGCGGGTACGCAAACTGGGATTCAAGAAAAGCAGTCCAATTCTTTTGTCGGCACCTAAATTTCTGTCCTTAAAAGGATCCGCCTTATAAGACAAAGCCTTTTTTACAAGACTATTGATATTGCTTACATCATGAACGGAAATAAAATTTTTCATGGTGGTTTGTTTGGGAGTTTTATTTGAGTTCAATGGCCAAAGCTTCTAAAAATAAATCAGCTTCTTTTTGAGTAATATTAAGTGCCGGTAACAAACGAATCACGTTTGACTTGGCTTCTCCAGTAAAAATATGGTGTTTAAAAAGTAGGTTTTTCTTTACTTCTTTTTTGTCTTCTGGTAAATCAATGCCAATCATTAAACCCCTGCCCCTTACTTCTCTAATATTAGGAAGACCTTTTAGTTCCTGCATTAAATAATCCCCAATCTTATGGGCATTGGCCATAAGAGCGTCTTGTTCCATAATTTCTAAAACAGCCAAGGCAGCTGCACAAGCCAAATGGTTGCCACCAAAAGTGGTTCCCAACATATAATGTTTTGCTTGGATTTTTGGAGAGATGGAAATACCTGCAACCGGAAATCCATTACCCATTCCCTTGGCCATGCTATAAATATCTGCAGCTACACCACTATGGTCATGTGCGTAAAATTTACCCGTTCTGCCATAACCACATTGCACGCTATCCGCAATAAATACGGCATTGTATTGATCACAAAGTCTGCGGATGGTTTGCAAAAATGTATCACTTGCTACATTAATGCCTCCAACTCCTTGAATGCCTTCTATAATAACACTGGATACTTCAGAACCATAGTTGTCAAAATAAGCTTGAAGGGCTTCTGTATTGTTAAAAGGTAGGAAAACTATATTGTCTGTTTGGTTAACAGGCGCCACAATATTAGGATTGTCTGTAGCGGCAACGGCCAAAGAAGTTCTTCCATGAAAAGCCTTTGTAAAGGAGACTATTTTTTTCCTGCCATTATAGAAAGAAGCCGCTTTGAGCGCATTTTCATTGGCTTCTGCACCACTATTACACAAAAAGAGTTGATAATCTTCTTTGCCGCTTAAGTCACCTAATTTATTAGCCAATGTTTCTTGTAAGGGAATGTGAATGCTATTGCTATAAAAGCCCAATTTGTTTAATTGGTCTGTTACGCGCTTTACATAATGGGGATGTGTATGGCCAATGGAGATGACTGCATGACCGCCGTAAAGGTCTAAATATTCTTGTCCCTGATTGTCCCAAACATAGGAGCCAAGACCTTTTTCAATAGTGATATTGTTAATGGGATAAACGTCAAATAGTTTCATGGTGTTGATTTTTGTTTTTGAAAAAATGGTTGCAGTACTTGGGCAAACTATCCAGCAAGGCTAGAAATAGTTTGCCTTTAATCGCAATCCCAATCCTTCTTCCAACCCAAATAAAAGGTTCATATTTTGAACTGCTTGACCAGACGCTCCTTTGAGCAAATTGTCAATGGCAGAATGAATGGCTATTCGGCTTCCTTGTTTTTCAATATGAATTAAACACTTAGCAGTATTGACTACTTGTTTTAAGTGGATCATGCTATCACTCACATGGGTCATTGCTGCATTGGCATAGTAATCTTTGTACAATGCTGTAACAGCTTCCAATTCAAGAGAACACTTGACAACTGAGCTAATATAAATACCGCGGGTAAAGTCTCCACGCCAAGGCACAAAATGAATCAAATCTGATGTGTCTAATTGGTTGCCCGATGCTTGGTACAAAGATTCTCCTATTTCATGCAAGTGTTGGTGATCTAAGGTTTTGTAGGCCGAGATATTATTGGCCCTCCAACTAAAATGTGAAGTAGCACTTAGGCTTTGGCCCGCTCCAGTGGAACCCGTAATACCAGTAGTATGCACATCAGTTAATAATCCAGCTTTAGCCAATGGGAGCAATCCCAATTGAATGGCCGTAGCAAAACAGCCGGGGTTGGCAATATTTTGAGCGGTTTGAATACTATGGTAATTCAATTCAGGAAGTCCGTAAACAAATTCTCTGTCTGTATTTTTCTTATTGGCATTTAAGCGAAAATCCTGTGAAAGATCAATGATTTTAATCCTAGCATCCACTTGATTTTCAGCAAGAAATTTCTTAGCATCTCCATGTCCCACACATAGAAACAATACATCAATTTCTTGGTGCATATTTTCTGCAAATATCAAATTGGTATCGCCCAATAAATCATCATGTACTTTTGAAACCTTTTGGCCAGCATTACTCTTGCTATGTATACAAGCAATCTCTACCTGAGGGTGGTGCACCAACAAGCGGATCAGTTCTCCACCTGTATAGCCTGCGCCACCAATGATGCCAACCCTGATCTTTGTTGTATGGTTAATGGATGTCATGTTGTTATGATTGATTCACCTTATGC
>CAIZMD010000443.1 GCA_903933995.1 uncultured Bacteroidota bacterium | reverse complement strand
GCTCTACGAGAGAAGAAAAATCAATAAAGATGTTTATATAGTTTGCAATGGGTATAAGCAAAAGACCTATACCTCTAGGATTGCAAAGATGATCAATAGTGGTTTTAAAAATGTGATTCCTATTTTAGACAACAAAGAGGAATTACAAGCTTATCGCAAATCTGTAAAGCAACCTTTTAGATTGGGTATTCGTGTTGCGGCAGAAGAAGAACCCAACTTTCCTTTCTACACTTCTAGACTTGGGATTCGAGCAAAGGATATTTTAGAATTTTATGTAGATGATATTGAAGGTTTTGAAGACAAGTTCCAATTAAAAATGCTCCATATCTTTTTAAATAAAGGTGTTAAGGATGATATTTATTACTGGAGTGAATTGAATAAAATCATCAACCTTTATTGTCAACTAAAGAAAATCTGTCCAGAATTAGACAGCATCAATATTGGTGGAGGGTTTCCAATTAAGCATTCACTAGGGTTTGAATATGATTATCAATTCATGATCAATGAGATTGTTGGTAATATTAAGAAAGCTTGTAACAAAGCAAAAGTTCCCATGCCCAATATCTACACAGAGTTTGGCAGTTTTACAGTAGGGGAGAGCATGGCGCATATTTACAGTGTGCTTGGTCAAAAAATTCAGAATGACCGTGAGTGCTGGTACATGATTGATTCATCCTTTATTACTACACTTCCGGACACTTGGGGAATTGGGGAGAAATTCTTGATGTTGCCCATTAATAAATGGGACAATGAATACCATCGGGTGGTGTTAGGGGGTATTACTTGTGATAGCCATGATTATTATGATTCTGAGGAACATATCAATGAAGTGTTTTTGCCAAAGCTTGCTGCAGATGGCAAAAAAGAAGAAGAGTCAAATAAGGAGCCATTGTATGTAGGATTCTTCCATACCGGCGCTTATCAGGATCAAATTAGCGGTTACGGAGGAATTAAGCACTGTATTGTGCCTTCACCTAATCACGTCATTGTTGAATATGACAAAAACGGCAAATTAATAGATTGGGGATATGCCAAGGAGCAAACATCGGCCAGTATGCTCAAAATCTTGGGTTACTTAAGATAATGATTCACATAATTCAGAAATCCGCTCAAGAATGGGCGGATTTTTTTGTGCCAGTATCTGTATTTTTAATGCTCAAAACAAGAAAATGAAAAAACAGTTTTTGTTGCTACTAATGTCCTTTTTAGTGCTCCACCAGTTAAAAGCACAATCAAGTATTGATTCGGTAAAAAATGCGGTTAATAATTTATTTATAGCCATGAAAACTACTGACCAAGCTTTATTGACTAGTTGTTTTGCAGATAGCGCTGTTTTGCAAACTATCACAAAGAATAGGGAGGGGCAAATAATTGTGGTTAATCAAAAGGTTGCTGATTTTGCCGCATCTATCAGCAGATTTGCAAAAGGTGATTTGGATGAACAGATCAGTTTTGATGTAGTTAAAGTAGATGGTGATTTAGCTATAGCTTGGACTCCTTACAAATTTTACCTAAAAACAGTTTTTAGCCATTGTGGGGTTAATTCTTTTCAGTTGATTAGACAAAAGAATGGATGGAAAATTCAATATTTAATTGATACTAGAAGGAAAACAAATTGTGAATAGCCTAGGTTTCCTGCAAATCTTTAATGCATTTCTTTAATTCTAATACATATTTGCCATAGATTTTGTGCAAATACCATTTGGTAAAATAGTACATCCCAACACTAAAAGAAATAAGGTAAATAACAGAAATGATCAAAACCACTGTCATTCCTAGATGGGATTTGCCAATTAATTTATCTAATTCTGGAACAGGTGACTTTTCATGATATCCCAACCATCCTGCAAAAAATAAACAAATGGGAACCATAGCCATGGTAAACTGAAAATAACGTTTCATGTATTCCTCAATGAGGATAACATAATTATTTAGATTGCTAATGACTGGTTGATGTACTTTGTTTAGTTCCGATGTTTTTTTCAATAAGTAAATCAATAAAAAAAGGAACACAAAAATAAAAACTGCAGACACGCCAAAATAGGTTCTAACAGATTGGTACTTGGTGCTAAATGCAAGCACGGCAAAAAGCATCATACCAAGAAATCCAAAAAGGATTTCATATTGAATACTTTTTTTCAACTTTTCAATGACTGAAAAAGTTTTCTTACTCAGCATCTGCGCAATATCTTCTCCAGACCTACCCTGATGATCGGTGGAGAGTTTTTCGTTGAGTTGTTGTTTAAATTGATCTAAATCCATAAAATATATTTTTAGGATTGCTCCAATTGTTTTTTTGCTTCTTCCTTTAATTTGGTTTTAATCCGATTCATTTTCACTGCTACATTGTTTGCCGTGATTCCCATCATTTCTCCAATATCTTGATATGGATAGTCCTCTAAATACAACATCACAATAGCTTTGTCAATTTTACTGAGCTCTCCAATGGCGGCATACATGGCTTTCAATTGCATTTCAATTGGATCTAGTCCGTCTTCTGATACTGACTCAGGTAGTAGGTCTGACGTATATATTTGGGGGCTTCTTTTTTCTTTTCTATAAAAAGTGATGGCTGTGTTTAAGGCAACCCTATAAAGCCAAGTAGAAAATTTAGCATCTCCTCTAAAGCTTGGAAACGCTTTCCAGGCTTGTAGTGTAATTTCTTGAAAAAGGTCTTCCCTTTCACTATGCCTATCCATATATAGATTGCACACTTTGTGAACTATGTTCTGGTGTGTTTTTAATAAGGATACAAAATGGTCTTGGGAACTCATTTAGCCAATTTAATAATTAATAGGTTCTACTTTGTAACCTTTCTTACGAAGCAATGCCAAAACCCCAGATTTGCCACCAAGATGTCCAGCGCCTACAGCAAAAAAACTTGGGCTTTCTTTCATGGCCTTCTTCATTTTTGGAATCCAATTTTTATTTCTTTTGATTAGCATAGTAGATTCAAAATTATCAGTTACACCCTTATCTTTCATAAATTGGTATAAAGCGTTAACGTCTTTTTTCAAGTAAACCTGAATCATTTCATTCATTACTTGTTTGCTACTATCAAAATT
>CAIZMD010000442.1 GCA_903933995.1 uncultured Bacteroidota bacterium | reverse complement strand
GCATCTACTACAATAGTATAAGTCTTTTCAAGAGGCAACATGGTTTCCAAGGCTATATCCTGCACTGGCGCTTTACCCTGAATTTTATCTGCAACGGTTTCCATTAAACTACCTACAGATATGGGTTTATTATTGTCAATTTGTTTGGTTCTAAAAGCAAATAGCATCACAACTACTGCTAATAAAGGAAGTACAATCAGTCTTCTCAAATAAGAGAATCTTGGGTTTTTATTATTGGTGATCATTTTAAGTCTTCTTTTAATGGGTGAAAAGAAAAAAGGATTGGTAAATGCATAGTATTGTTGTGGATATGCAGCCGTTAATAACATTTGAGCAAGAGAAGCGGTGTCGCCGTTTTGAACTGCTTTTTTATCGGCAATAAATTCGTGGATCATTTCCATTTCCTTTTTCAAGAGCCAGAAAAAAGGATTGAACCAACCCACCACCAATACTAGTTGAATCAGGATTTTATCTACACTATGTTTCTCTTTTACGTGCGTGAGTTCGTGTTCCAACATTTGTTTGCCAGCATCGGTTTTTAGGTCAATAGACTCGTGCCAAAAAATGTATTGGAAAAAAGAAAATGGCGCACCCTTTACATGGGTTAAAATTAAAAACACATCCCCCACTGACTTACAGGGAAATTGCTGCAATAATCGGTACACCCTATACAGGCCAAACAATAGGGTTCCCAAAATAAATAACGCCACTAAAACATATAGTCCCATAGCTGCACTTTCCCAAGTAAATTGGTATCCCGCTTGCGCAATATTGGCTTCTAAAGCTGCATTATTATCAGCCACAATATTCAAAAGATTCAATGCCTGACTTTCTGAAGCTACGGGTTTGGTCCATTGAATTTTGATCAATGGAATTAACCACGCAGATCCCAAAACCGCCAACAAATAGAAACGGTTGTATTGGTGAAAACGCTTATTCCTCAATACCAACCAATAGTAGCCCATCATAAGACCACTACATACCACCACTTGTAAAAAATAAAAGGCGTAGGTTAACATGGCATTATTTTTTTTGTTGTTTAATTGTATTTAAGAGCAACTCTAATTCTTTTACGCTAATGTCTTTTTGCTGCACCATAAAACTCACAGCTTCACTAAAAGAACCTTCAAAATAACCTTCTACCAAATTGCGGATACTGCTTGAAGAATACTCCCCTTTTGAGACCAAGGGAAAATACTGGTGCACCCTACCAATGGGTTTTACACCTACAAAACCTTTGTCCACCAAAATTTTGACTATGGTGGCTACGGTATTCGAATGGGGTTTGGGTTCCGGCTGGGCTTCTAGAATATCTTTTAAAAAAGCATCCTCCAGTTTCCAGATGCTTTGCATGATCTGTTCTTCTGCCTTGGTCAATGGTTTCATCTTCAACTAAGTTTATAGTTGAACGAAGATAATAACTAATTTTTTAGTTTGCCAACTATTTTTTTAGTTATTTATAAAATTCTTTTAAAAAAGCCTGTTCCTTTACCTTTGAGCACATGCGTTACTATATAATAGCAGGTGAAGCCAGTGGCGATTTACACGGAAGTAATTTGATTAAGCAACTCAAAGTGCTGGATCAAGAAGCCGTAATCCGTTCTTGGGGTGGCAACCTGATGCAGGAAGCAGGGGCAGAATTAATCAAACACTATCGCGATCTTGCTTTTATGGGTTTTGCAGAAGTGGTCAAGAACCTACCCACTATTTTTAAAAATATTCGGTTTTGCAAAGCTGATATTTTGGCTTTTCAACCAGACTGCCTTATTCTGATAGACTATCCAGGTTTCAATTTACGCATTGCAGAATGGGCTAAACAAGAGGGGCTTAAAGTCATCTACTATATTTCTCCACAGGTATGGGCCTGGAAAGCTGGAAGGGTTAAAAAAATGAAAGAATGCATTGATAAAATGTTGGTTATTCTACCATTTGAAAAAGACTATTATAAGGAACAATGGAATTGGGATGTTGATTATGTAGGGCATCCATTGATGGAAGTAATAGAAGCCAAAAAACAGGAATTAGGTTATGGTCCGGAAACCGTTTTTCCTTTAGCCGGT
>CAIZMD010000441.1 GCA_903933995.1 uncultured Bacteroidota bacterium | reverse complement strand
TTACCTCACCCATAGTGTCCTTTTCTATACGATATTCCATATCAATAATTTTTAAAGATGAATTTGCCCCGCAAAGGTAGTATAACAGTGCATTCTCAGAGCCATCATTTGCCGGTAAATACGGCTTTTCTCTTCTCTAGAAATGCGGTTGTGCCCTCTACTCTGTCTGCCGTATCAAAACTGGTTCCAAATCCTGCTACTTCAACGGCATAGCCGTCCATGGTTTCGTTATAAACAGCATTAGCTGCTTGAATACATTGGGCAATAGCAATGGGTGCTTTGGTTTGAATCAATTGCAAGATCTCAGTTGCTTTATTGATTAATTGATCCGCTGGAACCACATGATTCACCAAGCCAAATTGCTGTGCTGTTGCTGCGTCAATCATATTGGCGGTCATGAGTAGTTCCATGGCCCTTCCTTTCCCCACCAATTGTACCAAGCGTTGTGTGCCACCATAGCCAGGAATTAATCCTAAGTTTACTTCTGGTTGGCCAAATTTGGCGTTCTCAGCAGCAATTCTAAAATGACAACTCATGGCAAGTTCGCATCCACCACCCAAGGCAAAACCATTCACGCAAGCAATAATGGGTTTGGGTGCATTTTCAATTCTAAAGAAAGTATCCTGCCCTGCTTTAGACAATGTCATAATCCCTGCTTTGTCTAAATTGTTGAATTCAGAAATATCGGCGCCAGCCACAAAGGCTTTTGGCCCGGATCCTGTGATGATCACTGATTGAATTGCAGCATTGCTATAGACTTCATCCAATGCCGTATTTAAATCTGCAAAAACGGCGGCATTAAGTGCGTTTAATTTGTCGGGTCTATTAATGGTAATTGTAAAAACTCCATTTTCTAAACTGGTTAAAATAGTGGTATACATGAGGGTCAGTTAAGCGTTAAAAATTTCTATTGGCAGCAACCCAATCTTTGATATAATCAGCAATTTCTGTGGTAGTAGCACCTGGCGCAAATAGTTTGCCCACACCCATGGCTTGTAATTGGGCCATATCATCTTCTGGAATAATACCCCCACCGGTCAATAACACATCATTCATGCCCTTGTCTTTCATGAGCTGAATGATTTTAGGGAAAATGGTATTGTGTGCACCAGATAAAATGCTCACGCCAATAGCGTCTACGTCTTCCTGCAATGCGGCATTCACCACCATTTCAGGAGTTTGTCTTAGACCAGTATAAATTACTTCCATGCCGGCATCTCTTAAAGAAGTGGCAATGACTTTGGCACCACGGTCGTGGCCATCCAGTCCAACTTTGGCAACCAGTACACGAATGGGTCTAGACATAACTTGTATTTTGCAATCGTTGAATAATAGATTAGAACCTTGAATTAGTTTTTGGTACCCTGTTCCAAGATGCCAGTTACTAGTTTAATTCTATGAACAGATGCTTCTTTTCCAATAGCTGCTGCAATATCAAATACACCCGGTCCAAATTTGCCACCTACCAACATGATTCTCAAGGGCAGCATTAACTCACCAGGTTTTAATTGGTGTGCCGCAGAAAGTTCCTTAAACTCTCTTTCTAGATCATGGGTTTCCCAAACACTGCTTAGTTCATAAGCCCTAATTAGTTCTACAAAGAATTGATTTTTCTTGTCATCCCATTTTGGTTGAATGGCAGCAGTATCAATGCTTTCAGGCATTTGAAAAAAGAAAGAACCTTGCTGAACAAAATCATTCAAAAGGGTGCAACGGTCTTTTACTGCATCAATCATCTTGAGTAATAAAGCTTCATTGCTAACATCAATTCCCTTGTCAATATAGATTTTTGAAACATAAGATTTTAAATCTGATGCAGATGATTTTTTGATCCACTCGTGGTTATACCATTTTGCTTTTTCATAGTCAAATTTGGCGCCGCCCTTGTGTACACGATCCATGGAGAAACGTTCAATCAATTCTTCCATGCTAAAGATTTCTTGATCCGTACCATCGTTCCAACCCAACATAGCTAGTAGGTTCACAAATGCTTCTGGTAAAAATCCGTGTTGTTTAAAACCAGTGGTTGTTT
>CAIZMD010000440.1 GCA_903933995.1 uncultured Bacteroidota bacterium | reverse complement strand
GTCAAAAATCAATTTGGCAAGGGCTTGTTGCAAAAAGCCAGAACGGTCAAAAAATAAATTGCCTATTAGTCTACTTTTTTAGTAGGAAATACCTATTTTTGTTTTATAAAAGCAAAAAACATGAGTTTACGTTTAGGAGATCTTGCTCCCAATTTCAAAGCCGAAACCAGTATTGGATCCATTGATTTCTATGAGTATTTAGGTGATAGCTGGGGAATTCTTTTTTCGCATCCAGCGGATTTTACGCCTGTATGTACCACTGAATTGGGAAAAACAGCAGCCCTGCAAGAAGAATTTGCCAAACGCAATGTAAAGGTCTTGGCCCTGAGTGTAGACAGTGTAGAAAGTCACCAATCTTGGATCAATGATATCAATGAAACCCAGCACGTAACCGTTGGATTCCCCATCATTGCAGATAAAGACAAGTCTATTGCCAATGCATATGATATGATCCACCCCAATGCATCAGAAACTTTTACGGTTCGTTCTTTGTTTATCATTGGACCAGATAAGAAAGTAAAATTATTTATCACATACCCAGCATCTACCGGTAGAAATTTTGTAGAAGTATTGCGCGTGATTGATTCCCTACAATTAACTGCTAATTATAGTGTAGCCACACCAGCTAATTGGAAAGAAGGGGAAGACGTAATTGTGGTGCCTGCTGTAAAAACAGAAGACGCCCTTGTCAAATTCCCTAAGGGATTGAACATAGTAAAACCTTACTTGCGTTACACACCACAACCCAACAAATAAGTTTTTCGTATAACAGTTTCGTACTTGTATCCGGCTCCGATTTCTATCGGGGCCTTTTTTATCCCTTCCACTTCCTCAACTGCTGTAATACTGCTCTAAGGTCTTTTGGAACTTCGGCTTCTAATAAAAAGTCTTGACCATCAAAACTAAATTGAAGACGATGAGAATGCAGGGCCAATCTATTTAAAATGGGTCTTTCTTCATCAGCTGCTTTGGCCAGTTTAAAATTTCTTTTTAAAGCAGACAATAAAACGGGTTTACCATCGCCATAGAGCTCATCGCAAACAATGCTATGACCAATATGGTGCATGTGCACGCGAATCTGGTGGGTACGCCCCGTATGAATTTGAAACTGCACCCAAGAAAAAGAACGAAAAGATTCCAACACTTCATAATCCGTAATGGAAACCTTACCCTTGGCATGGGTCATCATCTTGGTAGTCTTACCAGGATGTTCCATAATAGGAGCGTCAATGGTTCCGGCAGGTGTCATCATATTACCATAAACCAAACCCAAATAGTATTTCTGCATGTCTCTTCCTTCAAATAAGGCAGACAATGCTTTATGACTTTCTTCTGTTTTGGCAAAGACTATGACACCACTGGTATCACGGTCCAAACGGTGCACGGTATAGATCTCTCCAAAACGCTGACGCAGCAGGTCTTTCAAAGAAATCTCCTGACCCATGCGGTCTGGAATACTCAACAAGCCACTGGGTTTGTTGATGGCAATGAATGCCTCGTTTTCAAAAATAATATCTAGATGCATGGAATTATTCTGGTAGGTCTAGGTCTGTTTGCGCAATTTTGGATTTGCGAATAAAGGATTTGTTCATGAACTTCAGTAAGCGAACTTCTTTTTCTGCTAAGAAACGGAATTTACCACGCTCCACATTTTTTTTGGTAAGGTTGGCAAACATCACGCGGTCCAAACCTCTTACGTCATAACCCAAGTG
>CAIZMD010000439.1 GCA_903933995.1 uncultured Bacteroidota bacterium | reverse complement strand
TTGAGCTTAGTTTGGTAATTCCCATTTTAATGAAAACACCAGCACCAGGTTTAGCAGATGGATTAGGTGCCATGCCAAGGGTTAGTTCTGAAATAGGCACATTTCTAGGAGTTTCTTCTTCGGCCAACGTACATTCTATTTCTGGAGGCTTTGGTAAAAATCAACGGGGAACAGGTGTTGTAGCTGGTTTAGAAGCAAATGTTCGGATTGGTTTTGGTTTAGATGGGGTGTTAAATAATTCTGGTGATGGATTGGTGTTTTTGCAAGCCGGTTGGAAAACAGATGCAAGTTCAACCAATCAGTTTGTAAATGACGAACCTACCCTACCCACCAATTCTTTAACTACGGCCATTCCTGGAAGGTCAGCTTATAGTTTTAGAATGCGCATGCCATTTTATCTAATCCCTGGTGATTTGATTCTAGCATCGCCCCTGCTATTATTTGCCCCCAAAACCTATGCTAAAATGGCTATGCGAGCCGGCAATGGTGGGCTCATTCCTTGGCAATCTGGCATAGCAACCCCTATAGGAAGATTCCAATTTGTTTTGGGTAGAGAAATAGGCATTTCATTTTATGGTCAAGGAAATCCACACGATAATTTTCTGGTTTATGAGCCAACGCTCAGCTCCTCGGCCATGTTATTAGAATATAGGTCTGTACAATTTGATTTTCCAATATTGGAATATCGTACGCTGCGTTCTTATGCATCTGAACAGAGTTCTAGTTTAATGTTCCAACTGTCTGCTGGGTTTGATAATGCCAAAAAAGTATCTGTATTATTACCATCTACCAATATAAAAACGCCTGAATTGCAAACAGTTTGGCATATTGGTATTAGGGCTATTTTTAATTGGCGACATTATTTGTAAATTGTTATCATGAAAAAGATTGCTAGAAAAGATTTTTTGCTTCAGTCTAGTTTACTCATGACTGGTGCCATGGCGGGTATGTCATTTACTTATAAAGGCAAAAAGCCCTTGATGAGTTTTTCCACTTTGGGTTGCCCAGCTTGGAACTTTACACAGATTACCAGTTTTGCCAAACAACATGGTTATCAAGGTTTGGAAATGCGTGGGATTCTCAAGGAATTGTATTTGCCCAAGTGTCCTGAATTTGCATCGGCTTCAGCCATAAAAACTACTATGCAAGAAATGGCCGATAAACAATTGCAGTTTGTTGACCTTGGTTCTTCTTGCAACCTGCATTTTGCAGAAGGGCCAGAAAGGCAAAAGCATTTAGATGAGGGCAAACGATTCTTAGACTTAGCTGCTGCCATTAATTGCCCCAATGTGCGTGTCTATCCCAATAAGTTTCCAAAGGATCAAACCAAACAACAGACCATGGATCTCATTACCAAGGGGTTGTTAGATCTTGCTGATTACGCCAAAGGCATGAAAGTAAAAGTGCTAATGGAGACCCATGGAGAAGTAGTTCATTATGCGGACTTGAAAAATATAATGGAGGCTGCTCATCACCCACAAGTAGGGCTGATCTGGGATATTGCAAATATGTGGTTAGATACTGGGGAAGCTCCTGAAGACGCTTATAAAGCCCTAAAGCCTTATATACATCATACTCATATTAAGGATGCCGCCAAAAAAGATGGCAAACTAGATTTCCGTTTTTTGGGAGAAGGAGAAGTACCTATTTTTCAGGCCATGGATCTTTTAGTCAAAGATGGTTACAAAGGTTATTTTAGTTTTGAGTGGGAAAAATTATGGCATCCAGAAATCCCCGAGCCAGAATTGGTTTTGGCCGATTTTACGTTCAAGATGAAAAAGCATTTTGGCTTCTAAGGCTTATATTTATGCCGTAGAAATCTTCCCACTATGCCCGCTGATTCAAGTTATCTCAATACAAAAGCTACAGAGAAAAATACCTATGATGCCATTGTAGTTGGTTCCGGCATTAGTGGTGGCTGGGCTGCCAAAGAACTTTCTGAAAAGGGTTTGAAGGTATTGCTACTAGAAAGAGGTGGCCCCATGGTTCACCCTAACTATCCTACTGCCAGTATGGATCCTTGGGAATTTCCACATAGGGGTGCTTTAACCAAGGAGGAAATAGCGGAACAATACGTTCAGAGCAGACATTATTCTTTTAAAGAAGATACCAAGCATTTTTATATCAAGGACAAGGAAAATCCTTACGAAGAAATTAAACGCTTTGATTGGATCAGACCAAATGTAGTTGGTGGTC
>CAIZMD010000438.1 GCA_903933995.1 uncultured Bacteroidota bacterium | reverse complement strand
TATTCTTCATCACATCTGGATAGAGTTTGAAACTATCAGATTTATCCTTGGCAATAAAATCAATTTCAAAAAATCGCTTGTGGTCAATATTGTCAATGGTATCCCTGACCCAGGTAACCATGTACTTTCCCATATCTGTTTTAACTGCTTTAAAAAGGGTCAGGTTTTCAGCAGGATCGCCCTGGGCACCCTTGGATTCTTTAGACAAAACAGTTATACCAGTAGTGTTCCAACTCAACACGGTTTTCTTTGCCGATGAAATAAGGATACCAACCAATACCAAACCAAAACCAACGTGGGCAACACTGGCACCAGCTGCTTTTACCTTGCCTTTTAAACCCAACCAGATATAAGCGGCGTTGGCTACAACTGCATAAACAGCTGTAAAAATGGCAATATGAATAGCCACTAAAAATACAGGGCCTTTTGAACCATATCTGATTTCTCCAAACAAACTAATACACAAACTAATGATTACTGCTACTAATGTTGGAATCCAAATTTTCTTACCAAACTGTTCTTTGGGTGTGTCTTTGTATTTCAAATACTGGGTAAAAGCTGTGAGCAAACCCAGAATCATGGCTACAAAAATTTGTATTTGATTATGGGCAAATTCAGGGTCTTCTGGTGGCGCAATATTGGAACCAAAGACTTTATTAAATACAGGTGTTGAAGTTTTTGCAATAATCACAATACCTCCAAGAAATAAAACCAGTGATCCAATAAACATCCAGAACTCCCTACTATAAGTTTGTTCTTCTTTTTGGATGGTGGGGATGGTTTTATAATTCATGGCAAATAAAACCATGGCGGGGATAAAGAATACCAAAACAAAACCAATCAATTGCACATAGATGGCTTGCAAGTTTTTATCATCTACGGTAAATGCGTGTACCGATGTATCTGATAAAATACCACTCCTGGTTAGGAAGGTAGAATACAGAATCAAGGTAAAACTGATGATATAAAAAAAGTAAGTAGTCTTAAGTGAGTAGCCAGAGTTTTTGTAAACCATATTCACGTGCAAACCAGCCACCAAGGTTAACCAAGGTACCAAGGATGCATTTTCTACTGGATCCCAAGCCCAATAACCTCCAAAAGACAAACTTTCATAAGCCCATGCAGCGCCCATCATGATTCCCAAGCCCAAAATGGCTGCAGAAAAACTGGCCCATGGGATTACGGGTTTTACCCAATCATGACGTTTGTTCATCAACCCTGCAAATGCATAAGCAAATGGAACAATAGTAGAAGCAAATCCCAAGAACAATACTGGTGGATGAATCACCATCCAATAGTTTTGCAACAAAGTATTTAAATCATTTCCCTCATAAACCCTTGGTAATTGTAAGTAATCTGGGTTAGTGAAAATGGGCAGGTCTGGCATACTATTGCGCCATAGAATAAAGGGATCATTACCAATTTTAGCACCAAATACATAAACACCTAATAACATGGTGCCAATACAAAACTGGGCTACATTCAACACAAACATGGTGCCTGCTTCCCAGTCTTTTGACTTCCAAATCAAGACCCATCCTAATACACAATGCCAAACACTCCATAATAAAAAACTACCGGATTGGTCTTCCCAAATACAACTCAATAAGTATTTACTGGGTAAAGAACGAGAAGAGTGATTCCATGCAAAGAAATATTCGTGGTAATGATTAGATATAATATAGACAATCAATCCAAATATGCTAAACACAGAAACCGTTTCTACAAAAAACGCGCCCCTGGCCATTTTAATCCAGCTGGTTTTTTCCGTAGAATCGCCCAAGCGATTAGCCATAAAATAAGCAATGGTGGCCATCAGGGATGCCACCAAGGATAATAAAGTCAGTAAATGGCCAATCTGGCCGGGCAATAAGTGTTCACCTATATATTTCATGTATATCTATTCAGTCTGATGGGTAATGAGAAATCTGGAATGGCTTATTTACCGGTATTCCTAACGGCATTTTTAGCCGCATTAGGATCATCCTTGTATTTAGATGGACATTTTAACAAAATGTCTTTGCAGTCGAAATGATCACCTTGCACCCTTCCTTTTAACACCAATCTTTCACTTTTT
>CAIZMD010000437.1 GCA_903933995.1 uncultured Bacteroidota bacterium | reverse complement strand
CCTTGCCATGATCTTGGATTGCAATTCCGACCCTGGCCAGATACAACCCAATGGTTGAAACAACCCAATAAAATACAAATTCTCTATAGTGGGGTGCATCATGCGCAACCATAGTGGCACAGCTCCTTCAGAATAATCAATTAGGTTTTTATTGAAAAAAGGATGGACAATCTGATAACCGGTACAGGCTACTATAGCATCATAATCACCCTTGCTGCCATCCACAAAGTGAACTGTATTGCCTTCTAATTTTGCAATGTCATTTCTGGGTTTAATTTTTCCATGACGAATGCTGAAAAACAAATCTTCATTTACTGTTGGGTGGTGAGATCCCAATGGAGCTTCCGGATTAGGTAAGCCATATAATTCATTCTTACCATTGCGCAAACGTAGGCTGAACGCCGATACTTTCTGCCAGATGGATCTGGGCAACCAATTGATTTTAGAACTAAATACATCGGCCGGCCGGCCCATCATAAACTTGGGTACAATCCAGTATCCCCTTCTCCAACTCATGTCTACACTACTGGCTACCCTACTACTTTCCACCGCCACGTCACAGGCCGAATTGCCACCACCAATCACCAAGACCCTTTTGTTAGCAAATCTGCTAAAGCGTTTCACCACGTGTGAATGAATAAACTCCCCATTAAATGCTCCAGGATATTCAGGCATTCTAGGCTGCCAATGGTGCCCATTGCATACCGCTAATGCGTCAAATACGCGAGTACTGGTTGCGCCAAACTGTTCAATAGTGACCACCCATTTACCTTCAGCATTTCGTTCACATGACTTGACTAGGGTTTGAAATTGAATATGCGGATAAAGATTAAACTCTCGGGCATAAGCCTGAAAATAATTTGCTAGGTGTTTGTGGCCAGGATAATCCGGATAGTCTTCCGGCATAGAAAAATCATCATACTGACTAAATGCTTTGGAAGAAATAATATGCGTGGTTTCAAAGACAGAGGAATGACTTTCTTCTTCTGTAAATACCCAGTTGCCACCTACTTCTTTGCCAAAGTCATAAACCGTTACTTTTAATCCTGCGTCTAAGAGGTTCTTGGCCGCAGTAATGCCTGAAGGACCAGCCCCTATTACACAAACCTCTTGACTCATGCTTCTAAGGATTATTGTTTCTTAAATTCAAAACTGCGAATCACTTTGAATTTCTGTGCACCATTTTCTCCCGGCATTACTCGGTACTGCAATTGACGCATCATACCTGAGGGTTCATATTTGGTACTATCTACCTGTTGGTAAATAGGAAATCTGCGCATTAGGTTACCTTCAATCAAAGAAAATTCATCAAAGCCTTTGTAGCCTGTTCTTAATTTTGGATCATCCATAATATCAGGAAAACCAATAGGCCCAATAGTTTCATTTTTTTCAGAATAAATGCCAATCACTTTTCCAAAATTGGCTTCAGACCCTGTAAAAATATACATGACTAAGTCTGGAAATCCATCATTGTTTAGGTCATCGGTTTCTGCAGATTTGACTCTACCCTTAATTTCAAAACTTACTTCACGTGCTTCTTTTTCAAATCCAACGGGAGTGATGGTTACGGTATTTTTCTCTGGGTTCTTATTATTGCAATACACACGATAACCAGCTTTGGTCACTTTTAAAGTGGAATCGTATTTTTTAAACTGTGCATCTGAGCTCAAATAAAAGCCCACCAAGAGTAGCAAACAAAGAAGGATTCTTTTCAACAACATAGTTTTAAATTAAGCGGGCTTCAAGATAGCTATTTTGCTACATATTTCTCCGATACTGTCCTCCTACTTGGTACAAAGCATGGGTTATCTGCCCTAAGGAACAATATTTCACCGTTTCCATGAGCGCTTCAAAGAGGTTACCATTTTGTAATGCCACTGTTTTAAGTTGTTCTAATGCGGCCTGATTTTTGGCGGCATTGCGTTTCCAAAACAATTGCAAATTCTGAATTTGTTGTTCTTTTTCTTCGGTGGTTGAACGGATAACCTCTCCGGGTAAGATGGTGGGACTACCTTTTTTGTTTAAGAAAGTATTTACCCCAACAATTGGCAATTCTCCTGTATGTTTCAAAGTCTCATAGTGAAGGCTTTCTTCCTGAATCTTGTTGCGCTGATACATTCTTTCCATAGCACCCAATACGCCTCCCCTTTCTGTAATGCGGTCAAATTCTAGGAGCACGGCTTCTTCTACCAAGTCTGTTAGTTCTTCAATTAAGAAACTTCCCTGATTGGGATTCTCACTTTTGGCAGTACCCAATTCTCTGTTGATGATTAACTGAATAGCCATGGCCCTACGCACACTCTCTTCTGTTGGTGTAGTAATGGCTTCGTCATATGCATTGGTATGCAAACTATTACAGTTGTCATAAATGGCATAGAGGGCTTGTAGCGTAGTGCGGATATCATTAAAGTCAATCTCTTGCGCGTGTAAACTACGGCCTGAGGTTTGAATATGGTATTTGAGTTTTTGAGAGCGGTCATTCCCTTTGTACAATTGTTTCATGGCTTTGGCCCAGATTCTTCTAGCCACACGGCCAATCACACTATACTCCGCGTCCATTCCATTGCTAAAGAAGAAAGATAGGTTGGGTGCAAAATCATCAATATGCATACCCCTGCTCAAGTAATATTCCACATAAGTAAAACCATTGCTCAAAGTGAAAGCCAATTGGGTAATGGGGTTGGCACCCGCTTCTGCAATATGATAACCACTAATACTTACACTATAAAAATTGCGGATCTTTTGCTCAATAAAATAGGATTGTACATCACCCATTAATTTGAGTGCAAACTCTGTAGAGAAGATACAAGTGTTTTGTGCCTGATCTTCTTTTAAAATATCGGCCTGAACGGTACCCCTTACTTGGGTGAGTGCTTGGGCTTTTAATTGTTGGTAAACATCGGCAGGAAGTACTTCATCACCACTTACACCAAGGAGCTTCAAACCCAATCCATTATTACCTTCTGGCAGTCTTTCAGGGGAAGCAGGGTTATAATAAATGGGTCTTGGACTATTCTTGAATTTTTGCTCAAGATATTTTTCAACCTCTGACCATAATTGGTGTTCGGTAATATATTTTTCACAGAGTTGATCAATGGCTGCATTCATAAAAAAAGCCAATACAATAGGTGCAGGACCATTAATGGTCATACTCACAGATGTTTTGGGATCACAGAGGTCAAAACCACTATAGAGTTTTTTGGCGTCATCCACTGTTGCAATGCTCACACCACTATTACCCACTTTGCCATAGATATCAGGTCTTGGCGCAGGATCTTCTCCATAAAGGGTTACACTATCAAAAGCGGTAGACAACCTGATAGCAGGTTGACCCAAGGAAACATAGTGAAAACGTTTATTGGTTCTTTCAGGACCACCCTCTCCTGCAAACATGCGGGTTGGGTCTTCGCCCTGTCTTTTTAATTCAAATACCCCTGCGGTATACGGAAATTCACCAGGCACATTTTCTTGCAATTGCCATTTGAGCAAATCGCCCCAGTCTTGGTATTTGGGTAAGGTAATCTTGGGTATTCTAGAACCACTCAATGATTGTCCGGTTAATGCCAGTTTGATGGTTTTATCTCTCACCTGATATTCTAAATAATCAGCTTTGTATTTTTTAACCAATGCTGGCCAACCCTGAATCAGTGTTTGATTAGACGCGTCAATTTTAGCAGCAATATGGTTTTTTAAATTTTCTAAAAATGCCAATTGGTCTGCTTGGTTAAAAGACTTTTCTGCCATCATGGTTTTGATGGTTCCTTCAACTTGATACAACTTGGAAGCCAATGCCGATTGTTCTTTCACCCATGCATCATACTCCCTATTCTTATCAGCAATCTCGGTTAAATACCTAACGCGTTTAGGAGGAATAATTTGGGACTGGGTAGTGGTAGCATGTTCTCTGTCTTGTTTGAATAAGACGGCACTGGTTGCACCAAAACTCAATCCTGTCTTGGCTTCCAAAACAGTAACTACCCTTTCAAATAATTCATTGACACCACTGTCATTGAACTGAGAAGCAATGGTACCTACAATGGGTAATTCGCTGTCTTTGGCCGTCCAGAGATTGTGGTTGCGTTTGAATTGTTTGCGCACATCATGTAATGCATCTAAAGCTCCGGCTTTATCAAATTTATTAATGCAAACCAGGTCTGCATAGTCTAACATATTGATCTTCTCTAGTTGTGAAGCCGCACCATATTCTGGTGTCATCACATACAAACTAGCATCGCAATAATCCAAAATACTGGCATCACTTTGTCCAACCCCAGCAGTTTCTAAAATGATCAAATCAAAGTCCATGGCTTTGCAAGCATCAATAGCTTCTTGCAAATAAGCACTCAGAGCTGTATTATCATCTCGGGTGGCCATACTACGCATATAAGCCCTTGGATGAGAAATGGCATTCATTCTGATCCTATCGCCCAATAGGGCACCCCCTGTTTTTTTCTTGGATGGGTCTACAGAAACTACTGCAATGGTTTTGTTGTCATAATAGTGCAGAAACCTACGCACCATCTCATCGGTTACAGAACTTTTTCCTGCTCCACCGGTTCCGGTAATACCAAGGACCGGTATTTTTTTATCTGTTTTTCCTAAAGTATCACCAGACGGCACTGCATTTTCAGCATTGCTTATTTGGCGGGCAATTTTGCGAATATCTTTTGCCTGATCCATGCTCATGGGTTTGGCCAAATTGGCTTTTGCAGGCAATGCAAAATCACAATGTTTGATTAGGTCTTCAATCATCCCTTCTAGCCCCATTTGTCTGCCATCGTCAGGGCTATAAATGCGCGTAATCCCGTATTGGTGCAGCAACCTAATTTCTTCTGGAAGAATGGTTCCACCACCACCGCCAAAAATTTTGATATGCCCACAACCATTCTGGTCAAGCAAGTCTTTCATGTATTGAAAAAACTCAACGTGCCCACCTTGATAAGAAGTAATGGCAATGCCCTGCGCGTCTTCTTCAATGGCGCATTCTACTATTTCTAATACACTTCTATTATGGCCTAAATGGATAATTTCTGCGCCCTTGCTTTGCAAAATCCGGCGCATGATATTAATGGCGGCATCGTGCCCGTCAAAAAGACTGGCGGCTGTTACAATTCTAATCTTATGCTGTGGGATATATGACATTACTGTAATTCTTGAACCCCAAAAATACAGGTTTGACGCCAATTGTTAACGGCCGTTAGTTTTTATTCAACTTCCTTAACAGGTTTTTGCAACATCAATCCTCCCATCATAATCAATGCGCATAGAATAATCACTTGAATAATTAAGGATTTATTAGCAATTCCTGTTACCTGCGTGGTGGGGATGGATAAGAATAACAAGATTGTAATCAATCCTCTTGGGGCAAGAAATAACAAAGGGCTGGCGCGATAGCCAAAGAGCTTTAAACAAAGCCATCTGATTAAAAAAATAGCCGCTACAATGCCAATGGCCCAGCTGATGGTAGCTAGATTGAGCAACTCCGTTGTTTCAATTAAAAAACCAAATAGCAAAAAGAATAAGGAGCGAATCATGAAAGTAATTTCAGTGATTAGTTCTTTGAATTTGTTTACTTCTTCTTGTAGGTTTTCAGTTTTTAATTTCTGTATAAATTTCAAGTGTTTTAATTCATCTACATTACCCAAAAACAAACCAAATAGCAAAATGAAAATTAAAGAAGGCAGGTGAAAGGTTTTAGAAATAGCATAAATCAGTACCACCATGAGCATGATGGGTACAAATTTTATATGGTGCTTGATATTACCCAATAAATAAGCCAATAAGAGTGTGCTTACCAAACTAATGATCAGGATCAAGAATAATTGTAAAAAGAATTCTCCATAAGACGCAGCTGTGAATTCATCATTCAAAGCCACAAAATTGAATAGGATTACGCCAAAAATGTCTGACAAACTACTTTCATAAGTAACAAACTCTTTTTGATCTGACAT
>CAIZMD010000436.1 GCA_903933995.1 uncultured Bacteroidota bacterium | reverse complement strand
GACAAATCTATTAAAGAAGGCATTAGAAATTAGGAATCAATGAATTATCTTGTAGCGGCTATGAACAGAATCATTTTTAGCGTCTTTTTGGCTCTGGGATTTTTGAGTTTAGAGGCTCAAAAAAACAGTACCCTTATTCGCAACGTACAGTTGATTGATGGCATGGGTCTACCTGCCAGACATGCCAGTGTTAGAATCAAGGGCAACCAAATTGAAGCCATTGGACAACTGAAAGCTTTGCCAGGTGAAACCATCATTGATGGTAAAGGGCAAGTATTAGCACCCGGTTTTATTGATACCCATAGTCATGTTGGTGGCTCATTGAAAAAACATCCAGATGCTTTAGCAGACTTAAACCAAGGTGTGACCACCATTATTGGAGGTCAGGATGGCTCGGGCGATGGTATTGATAGTATTCAATCTGGTATAAAACAAATTCCAATTGCCGTGAATTGGGCTACTTATACTGGACATACTGATTTGCGTGAGGCCGTTATGGGAGAAAAAAATCTGGGTAGGGCTGCTACTGATGCAGAGATTAAACAGATGCAAGTTTTGTTAGAAAAGGAAATGCGCAAAGGCTCATTGGGATTATCTACAGGTTTGGAATATGCGGGCGCTTATTTCTCTTCCAGAAAAGAAGTGATTGAATTAGCCAAAACGGCTGCAGCTTTCAAGGGCAGGTACATGAGTCATTTGAGAAGTGAAGACGTGGCGCTGGCAGATGCACTTGATGAAATTATAGACATCGGCCGGCAGGCCAAACTACCTGTTCAAATTTCGCATTTTAAACTAGCACTCAAAGATGATTGGGGAAAGTCTACGCAAATATTGGCGCAACTACAAAAAGCTAGAGAAGAAGGAATTGATATTACAGCGGACTGTTATCCCTATGATTTTTGGTCAAGCACTATTAAAGTTCTGTTTCCAAAAACAGACTATACCAATTTGCATAGTGCTCAGTATGCGGTGGATCATACATTTGACGCAGATAAATCTATTGTTACCAGATTTGCTGCCAATCCTGCCTACGCTGGAAAAACGGTATCTGAAATTGCGGCCATGCGCAAAGAAAGCGCAGCACAAACCATCATGGGTTTGATTGCTGAGTCAACTGCTTATGGTAAAGCGCATCCAGAAGCCAGCGGATTGGAAGGTATTATGGGAAAGTCCATGACCGATGAGGATGTAGTAAATATTCTAGCTTGGTCACATACTAATATTTGCTCCGATGGCTCTTATGGCAGTCATCCCAGGGGCTTTGGTTCATTTACTAGGGTGCTTGGCCATTATGTTAGAGAGCAAAAAATCATGAGTCTTGAAACTGCCATTCAAAAAATGACCAGTTTGGCTGCGGAACAAACAGGGATTAAGAATAGAGGCATTATTGCAGTTGGCTATTATGCTGACTTAGTGTTATTTGATCCAGCAACTGTAAAAGACAATGCTTCTGTAAAAACGCCACAGGCCTTATCTACAGGCATACATAAGGTTTGGGTAAATGGGGTAATGGTTTATGAGAACCAACATCATACAAAGCAGTATCCTGGGGTTTTTATTAGTAAGTAAAGATGATTGGTGACAATTTTAATGGTTTTACCTTTTGAGTTTTTTGAATTTTGATTTTATTATAAATGATAGAAAATAAAAGTTTACCAAAAGCCATTGTACTTACCAATGGATTACTTACACATTCAGATGCCAAAACTGCGCACGGATTGATTCGTGGTTCGGAAAGATTTGAAGTGGTAGCGGTGATTGACCAATTGTCTGCGGGTCAGGATGCTGGAGAAGTCTTAGATGGGAAACATAGAAATATTCCTATTTATGCCAGTGTTACAGAAGCATTGGCTGTGTTAGATAATATTCAGTATTGCATTATTGGGATTGCTACAGTAGGGGGAAAACTACCTGCAGATTTTCTACCCGTTTTAAAAAACTGTATTCAAAAAGGCATATCAATTGTAAATGGTTTACACGAATTTCTCTCTGATCTTCCAAGCATACAAGCTTTGGCAAATCAATACAAAGT
>CAIZMD010000435.1 GCA_903933995.1 uncultured Bacteroidota bacterium | reverse complement strand
CTGAGTTTGAATTACAACACTTCTACGCAGAACCCCGCTACTTCCCAACTGCAACCCATTATAGATGTAAGTGATCCATTAAATACCTATACAGGAAATCCTAATTTGAAAAGAACCTATGTGCAGAACCTTAGTTTGAACTATTTCAATGCCAATACTTTTACACAAAGTAATTTCTTTGCCTTTGTTTCTGCATCTAAATCAGACAATGCCATTGTGAATTCAGACATTATTCAAACAAATGGGGCAAGGATTAGTAGCCCTATCAATGCAGATGGGGTCTATAATTTATTTGCCAATGCAGATATGGGATTCCCTATTAAAAAACTCAAATCCAGAATTGATATTGGAATAGGCACTAGTTATATGAACAATATTTCTTTCATTAACCTGGCAAAGAATACCATTGTCAATTCTAGTATTGGCCCTAACTTAAGTTGGTCTTATGGGAATGACACCAAATTTGATTTGCGCCTTTCTGCAAGATTAAATTTTAGCAATATTGAATACGCTTTACAACCACAATTGAACAGTCGTTATCTACAACAGATTTATGGGCTTGAAACCAATAATACCTTGCCTTGGGGCGTATTGTTGAACAATAATTTTAACTATACCATTAATACTGGCAGGGCCGATGGTTATAATTTAAACTTACCCCTTTGGAATCTTTCCATGGCAAAATCATTCTTAAAAAATAACCGTGCAGAGATCAAATTTTCTGTCTTTGATTTATTGAATAAGAATGTGGGTGTTTCTAGAAATGCCTCACAGAATTATATAGAAGACTCGCGTTATAATGTATTACAACGCTATTTTATGCTAACTGCTAGTTATCGATTAAACAAAGCCGGTTCTACCACAGGTGGAGCAAGGGTAGTGGTTAGATCCATGGGTAATTAGAATTGAATCATACAGACTAGGTGCTTGTATGTAGTGTTGCCATTCAGTATATTTCTTTTAAATAGAGCCAATAGAAAAGCCGTACAGTTGTTAGCTGTACGGCCTTCTTATAGGAGCTAATGATTAATTATCGCTTCTGCGGAACATAGATGGTCCACCTTGGTTTTGCATCATTTGTTGCATCAATTTTCTGTATTCTTCCTGCGTAACCACTTTGCCTTTTTTAGGCTCTTTCAATTCTTTAGCATCCACAGTGGCTTTAATTTCTTTTGCAGTATAAACCGTTCTACCATTATCAATGTCTAATTCCAAAATCACACCAGGTAATTGGCCATAGCTTTCAGGGCCAACAGGACTAACAATATTATCTGCAAACCAAGCTACAATTTCCCATTCCTTTGGAGGAGCGGCTTTTTTAATAGTAGTATCAGTAGTAGCGGCACCTGGACCACCCATTGTCATCACCCTCATACCCATTACAGCTGCAGGAATTTTCCTAATGGCTTTGTGACAGGTTTGACCCAGAATCTGTTTTGTTTCCATACTCAATTTCCAGGGTTGTGGCTTAATACTGTCTACAATCAAAAAGTTTTTTCCCCCTAGTTCAGAACTAAGAATAGATTTTGACTGGCTAAAATTTTTGTACAAGTCTCCACCATCATTGCCAAAACGCATGATCATCCTTGGGCCTCCGCCTCCACCACCTGCAAATGGATCTGGTGCTTCGTCTTCAGGAATAGCTTTGTACACTGAAATACTATCACTGAACAACAACATGTGTTTGCTGGTGCGGAATTCTGGCATCATCGCACGCATTTGTTCGTCAGTAATGGTTTTGTACATATTGATCTTACGTTCAAATACAATGGTTCCTTCTTTTTGCTGGGCGTTGGCCAACAAAAAACCTGATAAGCAGGTAAAGGAGAGTAAAACTTTTCGCATGTAAATTGGTTTAGGCATCAAATCTATACATTGAGCCGTTAACATAGCTTGATTATTGGTTAATTTAGGTTAATGAAAGCCTGATTAGGTTGAATAGCCAATTATCTTTGATTTGTAAACAACCATATGTTCCATTTTTCTATTTCTAAATTAGGGGTCTCCAGAATGCTCATGGTAGCTGCAATTTTTCTAATTGTGGCTTTTCAGGCATATTGGTTACAGAAGCTCTATATGGAAGAAGCGGCTGGATTTAAAAAAACAACTGATATTGTTTTCAGAGAAACCATGTACAAAGTACAGGCCCAACGCTTGAAAAAAGACTCCCTTTTTTATCAAATCATTCCTGAGGAAAATAATTTCTTGGGTGATGTGGCAGACCTAGTAGCCAAGAAATTACCAGAAATTAGAATCAATACCAAGAATAAACAGTCAAAGGAAATGGTGATTTCCATGAACGAAAATGGCTTGAGTATGGAGTCTCCAAATGACAAGAAAGGTACTGGTAGTATCAAGTTTCGCTTTAATGGTCCAATAACAACCATAGATGAAGACTCCTTAACAGAGAAAAGACCAGTAGTCATCTTTCGTAACAGAATGGATTCAATAGTTAAGTCTAGCGTCAAGTCTGGCAATATTAATATTACCCAATTAATCCAAGAAGGGATTAGGGTGGGTATGTCAGAAGCAAAAGAACATACACCCAAGATCAGTTTTCATGCAACCGATGAAATGGATACGGTAACTGAATTCATAAGATCAGAACAACCTATAGCCCCACCCAGACCAGCTTCTCATAAGGTAAGGAGAATGACCCAGGATTTTCTGGTTAAATCCAGAACACTAAATGATACTATTTCTATTCCACAAATAGATTCTGCCTATAAAATTGCTTTGTCCAATGCGGGAATCAATGCTGGGTTTAGCATAAAAAGAGATAGTTTGTTTAGACCAGATTCCATAGCTGGATTGCACTTTAGTACCTCTAAGGTTCCCGTAGGATTTTTGAGTAAGAATGCCTATCAGGCTAGCTTTGAAGCACCTACTAGTTTTCTCATGCGCAAAATTGCACCTCAAATCTTACTCTCATTGTTGTTAGTTGCATTTACCTCTATTAGCTTTTTATTTCTGTATAGGAATCTATTGGCACAGCGAAGGCTGACCCTCATGAAAAATGACTTTATCAGCAACATCACCCACGAACTCAAAACCCCCATTGCAACTGTGAATGTGGCTATTGAAGCACTTAGAAATTTTGATGCATTACAAAGCCCAGAACGCACCAAGGAATACTTAGACATTTCGGCATCTGAATTGCAAAGACTAAGTCTCTTGGTAGACAAAGTATTGAAACTGTCTATGTTTGAAAACAAAGACATTGAACTGCAGAAGTCTGATTTTAACCTAAAAGAATTGGTGGAAGAAGTCATGCATAGTATGCGATTACAATTCCAAAAAAACAAAGCCACAATAAGTTTTAAAACAGCCGGAGAGCCCTTTCATATTCATGCAGATAGATTGCATATTACCAGTGTCATATACAATTTGTTGGACAATGCATTAAAGTATGGAGGTAGTAAACCGGAGATCAAAGTTGAATTGGCGGCAACACCCCAAGAATTTAAATTGAGGGTAGAAGACAATGGAATTGGGATTTCGCCAGAGTATGCCAATAAGGTATTTGAAAAATTCTTTCGTGTGCCTTCAGGTGACCACCATAATATCAAGGGCTATGGTCTTGGGCTTAGTTATGCCGCACACGTGGTTCACCAACATGGTGGAACTATTTCAGTAGATAGCCAACCTGGTAAGGGTTCTGCATTCACTATTAAATTACCCAACGCATGAGCATCAAAGTATTATATGTAGAAGATGAGGTTTTTTTGGGCAAAATTGTCAAGGAAACTTTAGAGAGCCGTGGATTTGAAGTGGTCATGGAAACTGATGGTGCAGACGTGCTCAGAACCTTTGAAGACGAGCTGCCTGATATCTGTGTCTTAGACGTGATGCTCCCCAATAAAAGTGGCTTTGAAATAGCAGAAGATATTCGCAAGATCAATGATGATATTCCCATCCTTTTTCTAACGGCTAAAACTCAAACAGAAGACTTGGTGCACGGTTTCAAAATAGGAGGGAACGATTATATCCGCAAGCCCTTTAGCATGGAAGAATTGATTGTGAGAATTGAAAATGCACTAAGGGTTAGAAAGGATGAAACACTGACAATTTCAGGAGAACAAATCAATATTGGGGGATACCAATTTCTTCTCAATAAACAGGTCCTGAGAAAAGGGAGCATGGAGAAAAAACTATCCTATCGCGAAAGCGAACTATTGAAATACCTCTACAAAAACAGTAATGCCATCATTGACAGAAGAGATGTGTTAAACCATATTTGGGGTAATGATAGTTTTTTCAATAGCAGAAATTTAGACGTTTATATAACCAAAATTCGTTCTTACTTAAAAGAAGATCCCCAACT
>CAIZMD010000434.1 GCA_903933995.1 uncultured Bacteroidota bacterium | reverse complement strand
ATGGTTTAAAATCTGCTGAATTGGAACAACTCAAAAAAGACATCCGTATCTTGTTGGATGAAAAAGCCGGCACGGGCAATTTTGTCAACGGGATTTTCAATAACAACCCTAGGTAATTCATGCATCCAAGAATTATTGATACCCTAAAAAGAAGTCAGTTAAGTGTTACGGATAGCCGCAAGAAAATTCTTGAGCTCTTCTTAGAACGCAAAGCTGCTTTGGCTCACGCCGATATTGAACAACATAGTGGTGACGAATTTGACCGCGTGACTATTTATAGAACCTTGCAGACCTTTGTTGAAAAAGGGATTTTGCATACCATTCCTTCTGCTGATAATTCTGTGCGATACGCTCTTTGCAAAGACGCTTGTACAGAAGGACATCACCACGACAACCACGTACATTTTATGTGCGATACTTGTGGTACCACTTATTGTCTAGATCATGTTACGGTTCCCAAAGTGCAATTACCAACGGGGTACCAAGTGCATCAACTAGATTTAGTGGCCAGTGGTACCTGTATCAAATGCCAATAACTTAGCGCAAACTTTAAAACCCTAAAACAGACCTGATGATATTAGTAACCGGCGCAACAGGATTGGTAGGCTCACACCTGGTTAGCCAGTTGGTATCAAAGGGAGAACCAGTTAGGGCACTTTACAGAACTACTATTCCAAGCATTCTAGGAGCAGATAAAATAGACTGGTTTCAGGCCGATATCCTTGACGTAATTGCCTTAGAAGCGGCCATGGAAGGGGTTACTGAAGTTTATCATTGCGCAGCCATTGTTTCTTTTAGTGCCAAGGGCCAAGACGCTATGCACTTGACCAATATTGAGGGAACGGCCAATATTGTGAACGCCTCACTAGAAGCGGGGATTCGCAAAATGGTCTTTGTGAGTTCAGTTGCAGCGCTGGGAAGAATCCGAACGGACCAAGCCATTAATGAGACCATGGACTGGACAGAAGAAACTTCTAATAGTGAATATGGCAAAACCAAATACCTGGCCGAGATGGAGGTCTGGAGGGGCATTGGTGAAGGTTTGAATGCGGTGATTGTAAATCCCGTAATCATTCTAGGTTCTGGTGATTGGACCAAGGGGTCTTCTGCCATTTTTAAATCTGCCTATGACCAGTTTCCTTGGTACACAGAAGGAAGTAGTGGTTTTGTAGACGTGTTAGATGTAGTAGCTGCTATGCAGGCGCTAATGGCATCTGATCTTAGCGCACAACGTTATATTTTGAGTGGAGCCAATCTTGGCTATCGCGATGTATTCAATATGATTGCAGATGGATTTGGTAAAAAAAGACCACACTTAAAAGTGAGTCCTTTATTAGCAGAAATTGTTTGGCGATTAGAAGGCATCAAGTCTATGTTCACAGGTAAACAACCCTTGCTCACCAAAGAAACATCGCGCACAGCAAGGGCTAAAGTGGTTTTTGACAATAGTAAATTATTAAAAGCCCTTCCCAGTTTTCAATACCAGGCACCTGTTGATTCTATCAATCGCATCTGCGCAGAGTTGAAAAAAATCCATAACTTGTAGGAAGCATATTCCTTTGAAAAAAACCATCGCATATCCCATTCTTTTTGTTGCATGCATTTTTTTGCATAGTCAGTTTTTGCATGCACAAATAGCGCAAGAGCCAACAGAACAAAAACCTGCCATACTCTTAGGAGCATCTTCACCCAAACAGTTGGAGCAAGCACCATTTGCTAAATGGTTCATCCCCAATTTTGAAAAATACCAGGTAGATAGTTCCCTGATCCCAGCTATTAAAAAAGCATTCAAGGGCAAGCGCATGGAATTTTTTGTAGGCACTTGGTGCGGAGAAAGCAGGGCCGATATGCCGGGAGTTTTGAAAATTTTACAAGCAGCTGAAGTAGATAGTAGTCAATTCATACTGATCTTTTTAAACAATAGCGGCACCATGAACCGCCAAAGTCCGGGGCACGAGGAGCAGGGAAAAAACATTGTACGCGTGCCTACCTATATTCTTTACAAAGGCAGGAAAGAAATTGGAAGAATCATTGATGCACCCAAAGAATCATTTGAAAAAGACTTGTTGAAAATCTTAACGGGCAAACCCTATACACCGCATTTTAGTGAGTTGATTTTATAATGGCAATTTCTATAATTGATCTTAGAATCAAATGAATTGGCTAACTTGTATTCATCCCTAGTTTGAAAAATCTATTAGCAGTCATATTATCCCTAGCCCTTTTTGCACCACCTTATGCAAAGATGCTGCTCTATGCAGACTGCTCTTTTAAGGCCATGATGAATGAAGACCCGCGCTTTTGTGAATGTACTAATATCATAGACGTAGCGCCTTATCCAAGCACAGATGGTCAATCAGAAAAACAACAAAGCCTAGAGCAAAAAACAGACTGGAAATACTTGGCTCAAGAAAAATTCCAGTTTCAAACATCCTTACATACAACTACTGCAAGCTTTCAAATCAAGCAGAACAACCGCATTCCCAACCAGCACCTAGGATCTGTGTTTCACCCTCCCAAGGCATAGGATTACATATCAGTAAATCCTATTTATCAATTCTAATTAACATCAGATGAAACCATTCATGCTGGTGATCGTCACTATGTGGCTGATCTCCTGTAACCATACTCGTATGGTTCAAACCAACGCGCCTACCAATCAAACAAACACTGTTAACCAACTAGTCAAAAACAATAACAGTAATAACCTTAACAATAGCAAAACCATAAATAACCCACCAGCAATAACGCATTTATTGGGTGTTCATCCAATAGCAGACTTACGTCAAGCCCCATTTGCTGATTGGTTCCTTCCCAATTACCAATCCTACCAACCAGATAGTTTGCGCATTCCAAAAATCAAGGAATTACTAAGAGGCAAAACCCTGCAAATTTTTCTGGGCACTTGGTGTGGCGATAGTAGAAGAGAAGTACCACGCATGTTGAAGATCTTAGCAGCCGCAGGCTTTGATAGTACCAAATTGCAATTGGTTTTTGTAAACAATACCCCAGAACAATACAAGAAAAGTCCTGGCCATGAAGAGCAAGGAAAAAACATTGTTAGGGTACCCACCCTCATTGTATACAAAGACAAAACCGAAATTGGTCGCTTCATTGAATATCCCAAAGAGTCCATTGAAAAAGACCTACTAAAGATTCTCCAAGGAGAACCCTATGAACCCAATTACTTTGGCAAGACAGTTCAATAAGCCCAAACAAAAGCCCCGCAATCTTTTCAGTTGCGGGGCTTTAATATAAAGCTAGATGATCCTATCTTTCGTTCCTTTTAATTTTTCACTCTTCACTCTTCACTCTTCACTCTTTACTTGTTCTCCATCACTTTCTTCCAAAGCTCGGGAATGCGCTTTATCCAAACCAATTCCCTTCTTTTCAAAGACGCATCTTCCGCTGGATATCCAAAATAGGTCTTACCACCTGCCAAAGAAGACGGAACTCCACTTTGAGCCAGCACCACCGCATTAGCACCAATGGTCAGCGTTTTACTCACACCCACCTGACCCCAGAGCACAACCCCTTCTTCAATAATGGTTCCACCAGCAATACCTACTTGAGCTGCAAACAGACAATTTTTTCCAACTGTGGTATCGTGACCAATATGCACCATATTGTCCATCTTGGTTCCTGCACCAATTTTGGTCTCTGCCGTAACGCCTCTATCAATGGTACAACCAGCACCAATTTCTACATAGTCTTCAATGACTACATTGCCACAACTCTCCATGCGTTTGTACCAAACATCACGGTTCTTTTTAGTGTTGTAGTAAAATGCATCACTACCTATCACGGCACCTGCTTGTATCACTACATGATCACCAATAATGGTTCCATCTAACAAAGAAACATTGGGATGAATGATGCTATTTTTTCCAATCACTACATTTTTTCCAACAAAAACATTGGGCATAATCACAGAGCCTTCTCCAATAATAAGATCATCACTAATGGATTGTTGCGCAGGTGAAAATGGTTTAAAGTGACGTACAATTTTTAAGTAGGCTTCAAATGGTTCTGCTACTACTAACAAAGATTTTCCTGCTGGAACAGTTACGTCTTTTGTGTTGATGATGATATGCGTAGCCGCACTATTCAAACAAGTATCATAGTATTTGGGATGGTCTACAAAAACAAGATCACCGGGTTCAACTTTGTGAATCTCATTAATTCCTGCAACAACAGCAGCAGGATTACCAATCAACTCGGCCCCAATTAAATTGGCCATCCATTCAAGAGAAACGGGTGCGGGAAATTGCATAATGCTATTTTTTGTGCAATTCAAAGGTAATGGCTGGCGCTTTGCAGAAATTTTTTTTCCTTCCAAAAACCCTTTTAGCAATAGGTTTTTTTCATTTCTCTAACAGATTTTTTAATCCATTATTTTAGTAAACTAATAAATGAACATCTTCTGAAATCCTTTATTCATAAATATTACAGAGCTTTGTAAAAAATATAAGCAAACAAAACACCTGCCTAATTTCTTTGAAAATGCTTGTTGCAAAAGGGATAGAATGCCTGGCAATCCACAACCCGCTTGAAAAATGTTAATAAACTTGTTCAAAAAAAATTTTGCTTTGGTAAAAAGGTTATTTAATATTGTGTAAGGAAATTTAATTTCCTGGTACTTACTAACCCATCTATATACAAAGTCTCGCTTCTGCGAGACTTTTGTTTTATATGCATCAGTACTTCAAAATATACAAACCCTTCCAAGTACTTTCACAGTTTTCACCAGAGGGAGACAAGCAAACTTTGTCTGATTTTTTTAAGGTTCCCAAAGATGTTTATCCTGTTGGAAGATTAGATTTTGATAGTGAAGGTTTGTTGTTACTTACCAATAACAAACAACTCAACCACCGTTTATTACATCCTAATTTTCAACACCAACGTTCTTACTTGGTACAAGTAGATGGTGCCATTACTGATGAAGCTATTGTACAATTAAAAAAAGGCGTTGAAATAAATGTGGATGGAAAATTGCATCAATGCAAATCCTTGCTTGCAAAAATATTAGAACAGGATCCAGAACTTCCAGCAAGAAATCCACCTATTCGTTTTAGAAAAGAAATTCCTGCACCCTGGATAGAACTCATTTTAACGGAAGGAAAAAATAGACAGGTTAGAAAGATGACAGCCAAAGTTGGATTCCCCACTTTGCGATTGGTGCGCAATAGTATAGAAGGCATTTTCTTAGACAAGATGCAACCCGGAGAAATGATTCCATTATCAGAGCAAGAAATCAGAGAAAAACTGTTTGGCGGCAAATCGCTTTGATGCATTATTTTTGCGGGTTCCAAGCAAAAGAAAATTATGAGTTCAAACCATTTGTCAGAGCAGGAATTGATCCGCAGGGAAAAGCTAGTAAAATTGCAAGCTGCAGGAATTGACCCCTATCCCGCACCATTGTATCCCGTATCCCATTTTTCTACGGAGATCAAAGATCAGTTCACAGAAGAAACCAAGGAGCAGTTTGCCGCTGTATGTGTGGCCGGAAGAATCATGAGCATCAATGACAAGGGTAAGGTATTCTTTATCAAGATTCAAGATAGCAAGGGCATTATCCAACTCTATGTCAAAAGAGACGACCTCTGTCCAGAAGAAGACAAGTCTTTCTGGGACAATGTGGTAAAAAATGGCTTGGACCTAGGTGATATTATTGGTGCTACCGGATATGTATTTATTACCAAAACCGGTGAAACCTCTATTCATACCCAAACTTTAACCCTACTCACCAAGTCTTTAAAGCCACTTCCGGTGGTGAAACGTGACGAGGAAGGCAATGTCTTTGACGCCGTAACTGACCCCGAGTTCCGCTACCGTCAACGTTATGCAGACCTGATTGTAAACCCCCAGGTAAGGGAAACCTTTGTCAAAAGAACCAAATTGGTCAACACCATTCGTGAGTTCTTGAATGCACAAGGCGCTTTAGAAGTAGATACCCCTGTATTGCAAAGCATTCCAGGTGGAGCTGCTGCAAGACCTTTTATTTCTCACCACAACGCGTTGGATATTCCATTATACATGCGAATTGCCAATGAGCTCTATCTGAAAAGATTGATTGTAGGCGGATTTGATTGGGTGTATGAGTTTAGCCGCAACTTTAGAAATGAGGGGATGGACCGCACGCACAATCCAGAATTTACCGTCTTAGAATGGTATACCGCCTACAAGGATTATTTCTGGATGATGGAAACCACCGAGCAATTGTTTGAAAAAATAGCCATCGCCCTGCACGGCACAACAGACGTTCCAGTGGGAGACAAGATCATCAGTTTCAAAGCCCCTTTTAAACGCATCAGTATTTTGGATGCCATTAAAGAGAACACTGGCATAGACGTGAGTGATAAGGATGAAGCTGGCTTGCGCGATGTTTGCAAGCAACTAAATATCTCTGTTCCAAACAATATTGGTAAGGGTAAATTGATTGATGAGCTCTTTGGCAATACCAGTGAGCATACCTATACACAGCCCACATTCATCATTGACTATCCCGTTGAGATGAGCCCACTAACCAAGAAGCACCGCAGCAAACCGGGTCTGGTTGAGCGATTTGAACTCATGGTGAATGGTAAGGAAATTGCCAATGCCTATTCAGAGTTGAATGACCCTATTGACCAACGCGAGCGTTTTGAAGAACAGGCTAAACTCATGGAACGCGGAGACGACGAAGCCATGTTTATTGACTATGACTTCTTGCGTGCCCTAGAATATGGGATGCCACCAACTTCAGGTATTGGGATTGGGATTGACCGTTTGTGCATGTTAATGACCAACCAAGCTTCTATACAAGACGTATTGTTATTCCCACAAATGCGACCTGAAAAAACCGAAGAAACAACTGAAAAAGACGCTGAATCCGCTTCTTGACAATCCTACTAAAACAATTTTAGTATTGAGATTCATAAGATTCTAATAAATGTTTACATTTGAAAACCCCCAGTTATGAAACTAATCTGGGGTTTTTTGTTTCCCTTTTTGAAGACATTAAATTGTAATACCAACCATCCATTATATGAAACAACTCAGCAGCTTCTTGTTCTGCGGTCTGTTGTCCCTGACCGCATTGAACGCACAAAATGCCAAACCCGCCGCAGGCGGTGCTCCCCAACTGGTTACCCAGGTAGAGGGAATCAAAGAATACAAGCTTAGCAATGGGCTTAGGGTGCTACTTGTACCAGACAATTCTCAAAACAACTTGGTGGTGAACATCACTTATTTAGTGGGTTCAAGACACGAGGGTTATGGAGAAAGCGGTATGGCGCACTTATTAGAACACATGATGTTCAAGACTTCTAAGCGTTACAAAGAAATTAAAAAAGCCATTGCAGACAAAGGCGCAGAAGCCAATGGTACTACCTGGTATGACCGTACCAATTATTATGAAGTTATGCCCGCCAATGACGAGAACCTAAAATGGGCACTTGACATGGAATCTGATAGAATGGTGAATAGCCAGATCTTGAAAGAAGAATTAAAGACAGAATTTAGCGTGGTACGCAATGAATTTGAGTCAGGTGAAAATGATCCAGGCGGTGTGTTACAAGAGCGCATCATGTCTACTGCTTATCTCTGGCATAACTATGGTAAATCAACCATTGGTAGCAAGGAAGATATTGAATTAGTACCCGTTGAAAACCTGCGTGCTTTCTATAAAAAATACTACCAACCAGACAATGCTATTTTGATGGTGGGTGGAAAATTTGACGAGGCCAAGGCTTTGCAGTGGATCCAACAATTCTATGCAGGCATTCCAAAACCAAGCCGTGTTTTGCAAAATACTTATACCGTTGAGCCTGTGCAAGACGGTGAGCGCTATGTAGAACTAAAACGCGTTGGCGATATCCAATACATGGGTATGCTTTATCATACTCCCGCTTATTCTGATAAAGACTTTGTGGCCAACCAAGCCCTCATGCATATTTTAACCAATAACCCTTCTGGTATTTTATACAAGGCTTTGGTTGAAAAGAAATTAGCTACAGGCATTGGTTCAGACATGCTTTGGTTACAAGACCCTGGCTTTACTTATATACAAGCTGAGGTTCCAAAGGAGAAAAGCATTGATTCTGCCAAGACTGTGTTCATGTCTACCCTAGACCAAATTGGTAGCACCAGTATTAGTCAGGAAGAATTGGACCGTGCAAAAAACGCTTTAATCAAACGCGTTGAAAACACCACCAATAATACCATTGGTTTGAGCATCACGCTCACTGAAGCTATTGGTTCTGGAGACTGGCGTTTGTTCTACTTGAACAGGGATCGTCTAGAAAAACTAACCCTGGCCGATGTACAAGCAGTGGCCAAAAAATATTACAAACCATCTAACCGTACATGGGGATTGTTTATTCCAGACAAGAATCCAGACCGCGTAAAAGTAGAACCAACAGCTGATGTAAGCGCTTTGGTAAAAGACTACAAGGGTAAGGAAGTAAAAAAACAAACCGAGACTTTTGAAACCAGCATTGCTAATATCAAAAAGAATACGGTATACAAAAAATTACCCAATGGATTCCGCTATGCGTTGTTGAAAAAACCAGCCAAGGGAGAGAAGATCATTGGTAATTTCAAGCTCCGCATTGGTAATGAAAAAAGCCTAGACAATTTGGCTACTGTTTCAAGTTTCACCGCTTCTATGTTGCGTAATGGAACAAAGACTTTGAACAAAAAACAGTTGAACGATAGTTTGGACAAAATCAAATCTCAAATTAATATTGGTGGAGGTGGTAATACCGTGAGCATTAATATTAATACTGACAAAACACATTTTGCCAATTGCATGGCTTTGCTCAAAGAGATCTTATCTAATCCTTCTTTTGACCAGAATGAATTAGACAAAATGATTGCTCAAAGCAAAGCTTCCATTGATGCCAACAGAAATGATCCACAATACCGTGCGTCTATTTTGGCTTCTCAAAAATCTGAGCGCTATCCCAAGTCAAGTATTTACCATACTTCTGATGCAGATGAATCTATTGCTGCTTTGAACGCGGTAAAAAAATCTGACTTAGAAGCATTCTATACAAGTCACTATGGCGCTAATAATGGAACTGCTGCACTGGTAGGAGAATTTGATCCAACAGAAGCAGAGAAAGCCATTAGTGCTGTATTTAGCGGTTGGAATTCAAAGACCAATTTTGTTCGTGTACCACAACAATATTTTGACGTAAAAGGTAGTGATGAAGTTGTGTTAACACCTGATAAGGCAAATGCAATGGCACTTGGTTTTATGAATATTCCTATGAATGATGTAGACCCTGATTATGCTGCATTAACCATGGCCAATGAATTATTGGGAGGTGGTGCTTTTCTTTCTTCTAGGATTCCAAAAAGACTCCGTGAAGCAGAAGGTATGAGCTATGGTGCTGGATCATTCTTCAATGCCGGTTCCAATGATAAAGTGGCACAGTGGGGCGTTTATGCCATCTTTAATCCTATCTACAAAAATCGTTTGGACTCTGCTTTAAAAGAAGAAATCACCAAAGCGTTGGACAAAGGTTTCACTGAAGATGAATTGAAAAAATCTACTGATTCTTGGATGCAGGGAAGAAAGATTGGATTAGGCGTTGATGGTCAATTGGCCGGTCTATTAGAATCTTATCAATTCCTAAATCGTGACCTTACTTGGTACACGGATTTTGAAAAACAAATTACTTCTTTAAAGCTGCCACAAGTAAATGCGGCATTGAAAAAATACATCGATCCAAAAAAATTGATCCTTGTTTACGGTGGAGATTTTGAAAAGAAAAAATAATCAAAACCTCAAACAAAAAATAAAAAAGGGCTGCAGAAATCTGCAGCCCTTTTTTATAAAATAATATTTCTTTCACTCTTCTAAATTCCCCTACCACTTGTGGGAGGGGTGCCCGTAGGGCGGGGTGGGTCACTCCTCGCTCTTCACTCT
>CAIZMD010000433.1 GCA_903933995.1 uncultured Bacteroidota bacterium | reverse complement strand
GGTCAATTTACTAGCAGCACTACCATCAGTGATGGTTCAACTGCACTATTGAGTTATCGTTGGAATTTTAATGATCCCAATGATGCTAGTTCCAGCACATTGCCCAATCCTATCCATCGCTTTAGCGCAGTGGGTCCTTATCCTATTCAATTAATTGTGCGTAGTAATAATAACTGCGTTGATAGTAGCACCAAAATTATCTCTAGTATTTATCCGCAACCCAAGGCCAATTTTAGTGCATCGGATACCATCATCTGCATCAATGACGCTATTCAGTTTACTGACCTTAGTGATGGTAAGACCAGCGCCATTAGCACATGGGTTTGGGATTTTTCTGCGGGTAATACAGCCAGCATTCAAAATCCATCGCAGCTGTTCCGCGATAGTGGTTTGGTGCAAGTGGCTTTGCATATTGTCAATGCACAGGGTTGTGTGAGTGATACAGCACTTAAAACCATCACCGTATATCCTTATCCCAAACTGGATCTGGGTCCTGATTTAAAAGTCTTGCAAAATGGTCAAGCCAGTTTGAAACCCTTGTATGTTTATGGCACGGGTCTAAGTTATCTCTGGACACCTTCTACTTATTTAGATTCTGATACCGCTGCCGTTCCCAATAGCAAACCCTTGGTAGATATTACCTATCAATTAGCGCTCACTAATTTGGGTGGATGCACGGTGAAGGATGAAATATTTATTGAAGTGCTCAAAGCCCCTCAAGTGCCCAATGCATTTTCGCCCAATGGCGATGGTGTCAATGATACTTGGCACATTCCATATCTAGACACTTACCCCGGCGCCACCGTTGACGTCTTTAACCGCTATGGTCAAAAAGTATTTTCTTCTCTGGGCTATGCCACCGAATGGACCGGCAAGCTCAATGGCAAAGCCCTTCCCGTTGGCACTTACTACTATGTGATCAATCCCAAAAACGGATTGGAGATCATGAACGGGTCAGTGACCATTGTTTACTAATTATCATTTGCTTTATAGACGGCCATGAAATTTTGCCGTGATTCGCGCTTGCTCAAAGTTGTATTTCCTTCGCGTCTACCCTGGAGCTGGTCAAAAAGCAGCGCTGCTGCTAATTGCCCTGCCTCCGGCACCGCTCCAGAAAGGCCGCTCAGAAAACACAACTCTTGAGCGGCGATAGTCCGTTTATTTGGGGGATGTTATGGTGCCTGTAGTTTGTTGCCAATCTTTTTTTAGTATCAATTACTTATTAAGCCAACTGGTGAAAGGTTAAAAATTATTGTTATAACGTAAATATTGTTATAACTTAGTAAAAAGGTTTTATATGGAACAGATTCTAATGAGAACTACTTTGCGTAAAATAGGTAATTCAAGAGGCGTAATATTAACAAAGGAAATCATTGAAAAACTAAATATGGTTGATGGTCAAGAAATAGAAGTTACTATGAATAAGGAATCTGCATTAGTTTTAAAACCTACAAAACATAAAAAGAAAAAGCGTCCTCCATTAAATCTAGATATATCAACTTGGGAGGCGCAGTTTAATTTAGCGATTAAAAAAGGCGAACAACCTGAAAAAGATGTATTTGAAGGCATGTCAAATAAATTTGATCAATCTTGGTAAAAGAATGAAATGCCAAAATCAATCTCAACAAAAAAATATTATCAATTTGATGTTTGGTTAGTAGAATTAGAACCAACAATTGGTAGTGAAGTAAATAAAAAAAGACCTTGTGTGATAATATCACCACAGGCAATGAATAATTCTTTGAATACAGTGTTAATTGCTCCCCTTACACATACACAAAAAAGCTACCCAACTAGGGTATTCGCCAATTTTAAAAATGAAGAAGGTCAGGTAATGTTAGACCAAATTAGAGGAGTTGATAAAAGCAGGCTTTCTAAACTTCTTGGAAGCCTTGATGCTGAAACCTGCCAAGACATTTTAAAAATCTTGAGAGTGATGTTTTCTTAATCCTATTTTATTAAATAGCTATACTAGTAACTTAAACTATGTGAGGCAAATGAAAAAGAATTACAACGAAATATTAGATGGAAAACTAGTTTCAAAAGCATTAGATATCATTACAGTCTTGACGGTAGTTTTCTATATTCTTTATTCTGCCTTAAAGCGTTTCACAGATAATATTCAATTGTTATGGATTCCAATTGCACTTTTCTCCTCTAATTTTCTAGTCCTTATAAAATTAGTCTATTTGATAAAGACAAAACAACTCAATAGTACCAAGAAGGAATTTAATACTCTTGTAATTCAAATCGTGATCAACTTGGGTCTTGCAATTCTTATTACTAGCTACTTCGTTTAATACAAATTTTTGGCTAATCCCTAGTAGCAAAACATAGGTAATAAACTACAGGCACCAAAACATCCCCCAAATAAACGGACTATCGCCGCTCAAGAGTTGTGTCTTCTGAGCGGCCTTTCTGGAGCGGTGCCGGAGGCAGGGCAATTAGCAGCAGCGCTGCTTTTTGACCAGCTCCAGGGTAGACGCGAAGGAGATACAACTTTGAGCAAGCGCGAATCACGGCAAAATTTCATGGCCGTCAGTTTTGCAATTCATGAAAAGGCATAACATTGTGACTGTCTTGTTGCCAATCCCCAATTCCAACATTTTTGTAACAAACGCATGATTTCTGAAACCTATCAATCGTTAGCTTTGCCCAAACGATAGCTATGGCAGCATTGGAAAATTATGTGATGGGCAAATGGGTGAGGGGCGATGGCGATGGTCAG
>CAIZMD010000432.1 GCA_903933995.1 uncultured Bacteroidota bacterium | reverse complement strand
GACTTGGTCTTCTATTACTTGTGGGCTTCTTCCCATCCACTCAGTGAAAACAATCACTTGGTTTTCACTTAAGTCTGGAATTGCGTCAATGGGGTTCTGCTTTATAGCATAAATGCCCCAAGCAAAAAGTAGACCCGATATAAGGAGCACTATGAGTCTATTGCGCAGTGCTAGTTCAATCAGTTTCTGAACCATAAGGTTTGCTTATTTGGCTAATAGCCTATTAAAATGAAAAATAAATGACAGGAAATGCCAATAGCCCAACTAGTTTGTTAGGCTGCGAAAAATTGGTAAATACTAAATTAAGAAACTGCAAACACGCAGATAGACTGGAGGAGCGTGTAAATCAGGTGGGGCGTTAGGCGCGTAAGTAATCAGCAATTGATTACTAAGTTGTGCCTCTGATACCATGCAAATAGAAGAAGGCAAAATAGCTAATGCCTGTTGTTGAAATTCAAAATGGGTGAGACTTGCTTTTTGATCCTGTTCGTTTTTGACAAATTTGCTTTCGTCTTTACAACATCCCCCTTTTTTTTGAGAGGCTTTCATCCCGCATTTTCCGCAGGTTGGATTGTTGTTTTTACTAAAACTGGTTTCTGCCAATTTGCCCATGCAATAATGCAAATGCATCACAGCTCCCGTAGAGGAGCCAAGATAAACAAGGGCTAATATGGTGACCAATAGCTTTTTCACGCCAGCACAAAAATATTCTTATTCCTTGAAAATGACACTAAATCTTAAAAAACAGGCTAAAATGGCTTATTTACGCTCGTTTTCGCCCAATTCGTGTACATATAAGGTAAGTTTTCGGGTAAATGCATCCAAGGATTCGGCTGATTGTTTGATAAAATAGAGCAGTTTAATCAGTTCTTCCGGTTGATCAAGGTATTTTTCAAAGATTTTGCTAATGCCTAGAATATTTGCCACAGGCTGCCGCACTTCATGAGATAGCATATGCAAGAGTTCTTCTAATTCATGAATCCGTTGGTTCTTAGCCTCTTCTGCAGCTTTTTTATCACTGATCAAAGTACGTAAAGAAAAATACTGATGAATGATGCCATCGGCATCTTTAATAGGAATAATCACAGAGTCTAACCAATAATAAGAACCGTCCTTGGCCCTATTCTTTACTTCGCCCTTCCAAACACTGCCAGATTCAATGGTCTCCCACATTTCTTTGAAAAAGGAATCAGGATGGTAGCCAGCATTGACAAGGTTATGGGTTTGCCCCAATAATTCAACCATGCTATACCTAGAAATCTCACAGACTTTCTGGTTGGCGTAAATAATCTTGCCAGCCTTGTCTGTGATGGAACAAAAGATATTTTCATCAGTGGCTTTCTGATATGCGTTGAGCATGAGAATCAAATCCTCACGACTATGCCCCTCAATATGGTAATGATCATTCATGTTTTGAAACAGTTTTAATCATTAGTAACCGGGGGGCAGGTTTCTATCCTGAATTTACAACAGATTTTAAATTAATTAAAAAATGTTGAAACAATAAAAGGAATCAGGATGGTAGCCAGCATTGACAAGGTTATGGGTTTGCCCCAATAATTCAACCATGCTATACCTAGAAATCTCACAAAATTTCTGGTTGG
>CAIZMD010000431.1 GCA_903933995.1 uncultured Bacteroidota bacterium | reverse complement strand
GACTACCAAACTGGTTTACAAAACCGTTTTGGTTGGGATCTACTTTGTTCCAAAAAACAGACTCATTATTTCTTCTGGTATATCGCTGAAAATTAATACCCCAATCCTGTATTTCTTTTTTTGAAAAACGTAAAGCCGAATAAGGGATTTTCATTTCTACTACCCAACCGTCTTTTTGAATAGTTACTTTACTTTCCCAAACCGCATCCCAACTATAATCAGATGGCAAGCCAAATTGTGAGATCATATTAGACACCAGTCTTCCATCTGATTGTACATTTCTGGCCGTAACCAAAAATTGGTACCCATTTTGATTATCGTTGTAAGTATCAAAAAAAACGCTGAAATAATCAATATCTTGACGCTGTTCCCTATCCCTTGCAGTTAACTGCTTCCGGATTAATTTGGGGTCATCATATAAATACGCCCCTACATAAATGGCTTGGTCACTGTATAAAATGCGAACCTTAGTAGCTTGTGCCGCCATGGCGCCAAAATTGGGGCTGTTCACAATAAAGCTATCTGCAATTGCGGCCTGTTGCCAACCTGTTTCATCCAAAATGCCATCCACCTTAATTGAATGATTAATCTTAAGTGCAGAAATGGTTTTTTCTTGGGCAAAGAGATTCATTACCAAAAAAAGAACAACCAAAAAGGAGAGCGTTTTTTTCATGCTTGCCGCAAATCTAAAGAATGTTTGAATCTGTTGCTTGAAATTGGATAAGTGGCTAAAACAAAAGGGCTGCTCATTGGAGACAGCCCTTTTGAAACAATCAGATGCTTATTTAATTCAATTTCTTTTTTAACGTGGTCACCTGCTCTTGCAAATTATTCACCATGCCAGCTAATTGTCCCACATCCCATCTTGGACCCAGATTTGCTTTTTGCAGAATATATACCGCCTTCCATACTTCCAACACATCTTCGGCGCTTACATTATATGGCTCATATTGCGGATTATCACTAATCAAAGTGAGCTTATTCTTGGCGCGATTGTTCTTCATGATGCGCTTATATACCACACCTTCATTTCTAGATAGCACCACATAGGTATTGCTATTTTTCACGTCTTCTAAGTCATCTAACCGCTCACCTACAATCACGCTGCCACTTGGGGTGGGCAACATAGAATCACCAATAATTTCAAAAGCGCGGTACTGACCAGGGGCCAACATAGGAAGGGTGAAAGTATTGAGCTCATCCAAAAATTCAGGATCGGCGTAGCCAGACAAATAACCAGCAGCTGCTTTAACCGGAACAAAACTAATGGTGGCAATTTCTGCTTCCATTTTCATCATCCTGCGACGCTCCATATAGTTTCCACCACTATGGGTTACAGAAAGATCTTTGAATAGAAATTCTTCCAAGCTGATTTTGAAGATACTGCTAATGGCTTCCATGACTTCCAGTCTTGGTTCCGCTCGCTCTTCTTCATAAGCTCCTACTAAGGAACGTTTGATTTTTAGCTTGTTGGCAAATTCTTCTTGAGTCCAGCCACGCAACTTGCGCAGGTAGCGTAAATTCTTTCCGGCGTTTGACATAACTAACTGATTTAGCTGCAAAATACTAAACTTTTTAGTTTTGCCAAATTTATTTGCATTTTTTTTCAAATTTCTTTTGCATTCTTTCTAAAGTCAACTTGTTAATAAATCAAAAAATCCTCGTTGAAACTGCCTATTTGATTTTTGACTTTGAATCACATCTTATCTTGCAGCCATGGCTAAGACAAAAAAGAAAGAACTGCCCGTAATCTTGATTACCAATGATGACGGTGTATCTGCTCCAGGTATTAAGGCATTAACAGAGGCAATGATAGGACTAGGAAAAATCATTGTGGTGGCACCCGATAAACCACAATCAGGCATGGGACACGCCATTACCATTGGGCATCCTTTGAGACTTTCTAAAGTAAACGGAATAGAAGGTGTAGAAACTTATAGCTGCAGTGGTACACCTGTTGATTGTGTAAAACTGGCAGTAGACAAAGTGTTGCATCGCAAACCAGATATCTGTATTAGCGGCATTAACCATGGCGCTAATCATAGCATCAATGTTATTTATTCTGGCACCATGTCTGCCGCTTTAGAAGCTTCCATTGAAGCCATTCCTAGTGTTGGATTTTCTCTGTTAGATTATAGTTTGGAAGCGGATTTTTCAGCTGCAAAAATCTATGCCAGACAAGTAGTAGAATTTGTGCTCAAGAATAAAAACCTAGACAAGCACCTTTGCTTAAACGTGAATGTTCCAGCCATAGATGCCAAATTAATTAAGGGCATCAAGGTTTGTAAACAGGCTTATGCCAAATACGAAGAGAAATTTGACGAGCGCAAAGACCCGCACGGAAGAAGGTACTATTGGCTAACTGGAGAGTTCATGAACTTTGACAAAAACAAGGACACAGATGATTGGGCGCTCAAACACAATTATGTAAGCGTGGTTCCGGTACAATTTGACCTGACGCACTATGAATTGAAAAAGAAACTAGAAAAAACCTGGAAAATCTAATGTTTAAAAAAGACAATTTAAAACTGGGTTTGGCTTTGGGTTTTCTAACGCCTATCATAGCCATGTTTGCCTATTATCTAATTCAATTCAGACTTTTCAAGCTCAGTGAATTCTTTCAGGTAATGTTGCAACAAAAATCATTGATGTCTGGCATCATTAGTATCTCCCTAATTGCCAACGCGGTGGT
>CAIZMD010000430.1 GCA_903933995.1 uncultured Bacteroidota bacterium | reverse complement strand
TGTTCTTTTTTACGCTGTGCGATGGAATTTTTGATAATGGTAAGAAGCGTCTTTTGATCTATGTCTGCTAATTTGCTAATATGCAAACAGCCGCCACTTTTTTTATGCTTGCCCAATTTGGCTTCTAATTCTTCTATCTTGGCATAGTCAGATCCAATATAAAAAGTAATAGAACTGGCTCTGGAAGCAAGTCCTACTAAGGGGGAATCGCCCTCACGGCCACTTTCATATACATAATGATAACTCCCAAATCCAACAATAGCGGTCCCCCACATTTTGGGTTCCAATTTTGTTTCTTTGGAGATTAGTCCAATGATGGTACTACAATCTTTTCTTTTGTTGGCGTCCTTGATGGTTGCTAGAAAATCATCTACGCTGGCCTCTGTTTCAACGGTTTTGTTAGCTTTTGCCATTGGTTTAATTTTAGGGTTTATTATTTAGCGTACAAACTATCAATACTTTTTTCTGGTGTTTTAATATAGACTCTTTCCTTTCTTTTTTCCATTGCGGCTAACTGCTCGGCTCCAAATTTGTTACTATCTCCTTTAAATGAAATCTTCCAAATCCTTCCTTTTTTTGATTCAGAAATATACAATGATCCATCGGGTCCTTCAGACAATCCCATAGGTCTAAATTTGGCTTCTTCCATTTTTCTAATCACATCTGTTCCAGCAAAACCATCTGCAAAAACTTCTAGTTGCCCTGTTGGTTTCCCATTTTCAAAAGGAATAAATGCTACTATATATCCACCTTGGGAATAAGAGACCCGATTGGTAGATCCATGAAAGGCAACAAATGCCCCATTTTTATATCGCGCTGGAAATTGATTGCCTTTGTAGAATAGTAAATCATTGGGTGCCCAGTGTGCAGGCAAACCCATGATGGGGTTAGCAAATCCTGTTGCTAATTTCTTTCCATCACCCTCATATTCGGGGGCCTTCATTCTTTTCTTTTTGAATGGGTCATAATAGGAATAGGGCCAGCCATAATTTTCTCCCTGTTGTACTTTCATAAACTCTTCTGCAGGCAGTACTGCGTTGTCCCAATTACTGTAGTGTTGTGGAGCGTGTTCGTGTAAATAATCTCGCCCGTGTTGAATGGCGTATAAATAATTGTCTTTTTCATTCCAGCTAATGGCTACTACACTTCTAATGCCAGTAGCAAATAATTTGCCATCTGCTTGGGTTTGGTTTTGTTTGGCCTCATCAAATTTCCAGATGCCTGCTTGGGTAATTAATTCCAAACAAGGAAAATGACCTTTTACGCCAGCAGGATTATCACCTGTGCCAGAATCCCAGTCCTCGCAGGTATTGGTGGGAGCGCTAAATGTAACATACATACCTCCCTTATTGTCAAAAGCCAAAGACTTGGCATTATGCCATTGTATGGGGTGTTGGTCAATTACCAAAACTTCGGGTTTGCCATCGGGAACCAATTTGCCTGGGGTTAGTTTTTGTCTATAAACTACTTGTTCAGAACTGAAATAGAGATAACCATTGTGAATCCGCATTTCGGTAGCAAAGCTGCCATCATTGGGATAGTCTCCAAATGCTTGAAACAGATCCATCTTACCGTCTCTATTGGTATCGCGCATAGCCATATTGCCTGGCTCTGAATTGGTGATCCGCAACTTCATATAGATATCACCATTATCGTTCACCGCAAAATGTCTGGTAAGACCAACACTGTCTGCAACCACCATGGCTGAAAATCCATCTGGTAAAAATAAACCCCCGTTTGGCGCTTCTTTTTCAATTGGTTTGCTTTGTTCAATTTGCTCTGGCGCATTTTGACAATTGCTAAAACAGAAAAGACTAATGATGACCAAAGATGGAACTATCCGCATGACCTCTTGATTGTATACCGGTAAATTAATAAAAGCAAAGGAATTTAACCGGTTTTTTCCATTTTCACCCCTTTGATGAGTAACCACAAACAGAGCGATAATTCACTTAAAAATATGATTGGCATGACTACCGGAAATACCTGTGGCGAAAATGAAGGCGCTAAAAGAAGGGTAAAACTATTGATCAGATAACAAATGCCAGCTAGGCCAATGAACCAACCAAGGAATTTTGGAAGGAATCCTGATTGTATAATCATATAGCCATCTATGATACAGGCAAACCCAAAAAAGATAAGACCATTGCCAAATCCATAGTCATGTGCTTGAATAGAAAGAAAAGCCATTTCTTGTAATTGGGGTAGACCAAATGCTTGCAATTTGTCTGCATGTTCCAAATACAATAGGGGCATGACCAAGTTCATTTTATTGGCAATTAAAACAGCCGTTTGCATGAGCCCAAAAAACAAAGACAATCTAGCCAATGGGCGATTGACTAAGCGGAATAATTGGAAATATGCAATGGATAGAAACAGGTCACAAACATGCATGAGCAAATCACCTGCTATACCAATTCTCCAAAGTAGCGCATGACTCAATATATTGTTAGCGGTTGTTTGTGGGTCATTAGGAATCACAATTTTATTTCTGATCAAAAGCTCACCAGAAGCGCCAGCAATGATGATAATCAAATAGGCAATACCGCCCATTCTGGCCCAGAAATTTGGAGAGTAAGTTGGTTGCAGCTGATTCATAAACGATTGTTTTGGTAGATACAAGATGCACAAAAATACCAATCAGCTACTTGATAAAAGTGTAAACGGAACTTTTAGGGGTCAGGCGGTTGCTATAAACCAGTGCGCATTAACCCTTCTTTAACCTATACCTTTCAGGTTTAGCACCTATGCGTTCAATGATGCCCCTTGCTTCTAAATCTAGTTTCACGGTTTCTCCATACCATTGTACGCCTCCAACAAAACTATCTTTGACCCTTTGATACAAGTGTTCCATGAGTTCTGTATGGGTAGGTTCTGATGTTTGCAGAATGAGGATTAATTGGTCACGGATGGTTTCATACTTATCAAGCGCAATCTTTTTATTGGTTTTGCCTGCTATAGGATGAAGGGTTTGAATTTGTGCTGCTTTCATTATTTGAGTTGTTTCATCAAGGATTCGGTACTTGAATGTGTCTGATTAATAACGTAGAGCCAAGTATGGTCATCTAAAAATTTTGAAATAGTGAATTCTTTTTTTGAATCATATGTCCAATCTTTTAATTCAGGAAACTGCTTTTTAATGAGGGCTAATGTAGTTGGATGGTCTTTTGAAACAAGGATGATTTTTGTTAATGGAGTGGCTTTTATTTTTTCAATAGTTCCTTCGGAGATTTGGTCTTCTGCTTCAAAGATGGAACAGTAAGGGTATAGTTTACTCAGAACCTGAAAATCAGATTGATGCTCTGATAACATATTCCGGTAGGTCATAGTGTGATTCAATTCTTTGAACCAGTTTGGATGATTTTTTTCATAGATTTTGATATAGTTATCTACAAATGCTTGGTCAATAGATTTGCCTTCTTTCAAATAGGTCTGCACCAATGGATAAATTTCTTTGGCCAATTGATTAATATAGGGCCAATTATACCATTCGCCTTTGTCTAGACTGCCACTGAGTTGTTCAAAGACATAGCCATTTCCAATGGCTGTTGCTAAAGCTTCATTGAGTAATAGGTAAGCGTATTTGTTGGAAGTAGAGGGGTTTTGAAAAAACCAACTTTCTAATTTGAATTTGGTTTCTAATGGCTCTTCGTCAAATTGAATATGAAAAATTTCATGCATCATGACACTCAGTAATACATTGTAATCTTTCAAGTTTGTTTGAATAGCGCTTACGCCAATATTGTAAAAAGCCTCTGCGGTAAAACCTTCGGAATTAGGAAGTGGATGCAAGACAATTTCAAGTGGGATGCTATTATCCCACTGCGTACCATAGAACTTGGCTCCTGCCATAAAAAAGCCAGCCAGATTTTTATCCTTTACAAATCCTTGAATGGTGGCTAATTGTTGTTCAAACTGAGCCTTGTTTGGTTCATAAATTAAGCTCTTGTAAACTGGCGTAAATGCTTGAAGTATTTGGGTAAATTGAACTAGGTTTTTATTGGGAATTAAACCCACTGAGCTTAACTTAAAACTTTCTAAACTATTGGCTGCTATCAAATTCTTTTTTAGCAAGCCAGTAGTCATGCCTGGTACTTTTGAACCATAAGGATACTCTGTAAATTGATAGCTGTATTCAATTCTTAAAGTATCCAAAGCCGCAATCAGGTCTTGGTATTTTTTAGTATTATAATTGGATTGAGTAAATATTTTTTTAAATACATTTTCTCCTTGGGAGGGTACTAGACTCTTTGTGAAATTATAAACAGACAAAGGCTCTGAGTATTTGGTAATAATCATGGGAGCCTGTGCATCTGCTTGTAGGGACAAGCTAAATAGGAGCAAAAAAACCAAACTGATTTTCATTTTGTTAAGATTTAGCGAGTTGTAAAATCTATTAGGTAGGGCTTTAAAGATTTACTTTCTTTTCCCGGACTTCTAAATCCTGATCCTACTACCAGTTGATAATGTTGTTTTG
>CAIZMD010000429.1 GCA_903933995.1 uncultured Bacteroidota bacterium | reverse complement strand
ATCTTCATTATTTTCAAACAATTGAATTCAAAAGAGGAGTTTCCTGGTTCTGGTATTGGGTTAGCTGTGACCAAAAAAATCATAGAAAAACAAGGCGGTAATATTTGGGTAGAATCACAAATAGGGCATGGAAGTACTTTTTATTTTACCCTTCCAAAATAATTTTAAAATAAAAAAATGAAACCAATTAATATTCTCTTGATTGAAGACAACGATGGTGATATTTTGTTGTTTAAGGAATCTTTTGAAGACGCAGGAATTCTAGCTAATATAGAAGAGATAACCGATGGTAAATTAGCCATAGAGCATTTTCAACATTTAATGTCTATTCCAGATGGGCAATACCCAGACCTGATTTTTTTAGACATTAATCTTCCAAAGAAAAATGGGCATGAAGTTTTGGATTTTTTAAACACTAATGAACCTTTGAAGCATATTCCAGTAGTCATGTTGTCAACTTCTTCTTGGTATAAGGATATTGAAAAAGCAAATGAAGCAGGGGTGCTCTTATTTATTAGTAAGCCATTTGATGTGGACCAATTTTTGAGGAAAATTACTAGTAAAGGACAATTCAGTATTTTGTTGAAGAAAAATCCATCATAAGCAAGGTTTAGCATGTTAAGAGATAAAAAAGTATATGAAATATTGGTAGTAGAAGACAACCCAGGTGATTATACCATTTTGGAGGATTTGTTAATAGACAGATTGTCAAAACCAATGATTGACCATGCCAAAACTTTCAAAGCGGCAAATGTTTTTTTAAAAGATTTAAACATGCGGTACGATGTAGTACTACTAGATTTAAGTTTGCCCGATAAAAATGGTGTGATATTGGTTCAGGAAATGTTGCAATTAGCAGGTAATACCCCTGTAATTGTTTTGACAGGATATACCGATATAGCGTTTAGTATTAAATCAATTTCTTTGGGGGTTGAAGATTACTTATTAAAGGAAGACCTTTCTCCCGATTTATTATACCGAACCATTGTATACGCCATACAGCGTAAAAAGTCTGTAAAAGAATTGGAAGAATCGGAGAGACGCTATAGTGACCTGTTTCAGTTCAGCCCTGAACCTGTAATGGTATATGATATGTCATCACTAAAATTTTTAAGTGTTAATAAAGCTGCCATAGAAAAATATGGTTATTCTGAAGCTGAGTTTCTACAACTTACTATGTCTGATGTTGAGGAAGATGATTCAGATGCGGATAATATTGCAGCAACTGTATTCAGAAATTTCAAGTTAGGAGTCAATATTCGACACCGCAAAAGCAATGGAGAATTGTTTTATGTAGCCATTCATACCAGCATGCTTCAATTAAATAACCAACCTGTTGCCATTATCAATGCTTCTGATATTTCTCAAACTGTTGAATATTTGAAAGCCATTGAAGCCTATACCGTTAAACTTAAAGAAATAGCTTGGACCCAGTCTCATATTGTTAGGGCGCCATTGTCTAGGATGATGGGGATTGTGAATGTGCTCAAACAAATTGGTACCACAAATCCTGAATTCAAAGAATGGGTCATTCATTTTGACAATTCGGCTAAAGAACTTGACAGTATTATTTTAGATATCACAAAGAAAACAGAAGCGATTAAAATCGGGGAATAAAATGCGTTGAAAACACCGAAATCTATCAAAATCGCAGAATTTTACCAAAATTTAATGTTATAAAGCAGCACTATTATTATATTGTGTATCAACCACTAAAATAATTTTAGTACATGGACAGACGTGCTTTTTTGGAACTGGCTGCTAATCCTCAAAAGGAAACAGATATGCCAATGTTTGAGCCTCCATTACCAAGTTCTGGATTAAATGCTTACACAGGAACATGGACAGAGGCAGAAGTAATACATCTGCTCAAAAGAACCATGTTTGGAGCCAAGAAGGCAGATATTAATTATTTTAAGGGCCGCACCATGCAACAATCTGTTGATGAGTTGTTGAATATAAATACGGTGCTGCCGGCTCCACCCTTAAAAGAATATACCACTTCTACTACGGCTACTACACCAGATGGAAATATAGCATTAGGAACTACATGGGTAAATGACCCCAACAATGACGGTACTGTTGCAAGTCAACGCAGAGGGTCATTCAAAAAATGGTGGATGGGTTTGATGATCAATCAAGAAAGAAGCATTTTGGAGAAAATGACCCTTTTTTGGCATAATCATTTTGCTACAGAAACAAACGATATAGGTAATGCCCAATATGTTTACAAACACCATTCCTTATTTAGGACAAATGCATTGGGGAATTTTAAAGCTTTAACAAGAGCCATTACTGTTGATCCTGCCATGTTGGTGTATTTAAATGGTCAAATTAATACGGCTACTGCCCCAGATGAAAACTATGGGAGAGAAATACAGGAATTATTCTGCTGTGGAAAGGGAAAAGATTCTTTGTATACCGAAGGTGATGTTAAAGCAGCGGCACAGGTACTAACAGGTTGGAGAAATAATAGCACTACCATTTCATCCTATTTTGACGCAGCTAGACACAATAAAACGAACAAACAGTTTTCAGCGTTCTATAATAATACCGTGATTACTGGTCAATCTGGTGCCAATGCTGGAGACCTAGAATTAGATGCCATGCTAGACATGATATTTGCTACGCAAGAAGTGGCCAAATATGTATGCAGGCGTTTATACCGCTGGTTTGTTTATTATGATATTGATGATACCATTGAAGCCAATGTGATTACTCCCATGGCCAATTTATTTAGGCAAAGTAAATATGAAGTAAAGCCAGTACTTGCTGCATTATTGAAAAGTGAACACTTTTATGATACCTTAAGTAGGGGAGCGCAAATTAAAAGTCCAGTTGACTTGGTAGTT
>CAIZMD010000428.1 GCA_903933995.1 uncultured Bacteroidota bacterium | reverse complement strand
GGGTTCACGGGTTATTTTAACCCCTTTTCAGGAGAGGCTCAACTTAGAACTGATATTCCTCGGGTGCTGATTCCCTATGTCTGTTCCCATGAAATGGCCCATCAACTAGGCTATGCATCTGAGAGCGAAGCCAATTTTGTGGGTTATCTGGCAGCCAGTAAATCGCCGCAGGCCTATACCCGTTATAGTATGTATTTGGAACTATTTTCCTATGCGCAGAGCGAGGAGATTTTTCAATACGGTAGGAGCAAAGACTTTAAAGCTTTTGACAGCATTCTCAAACAAAATAGGATTCGCCTAGATACCTTGGTTAAAAAAGAGCGCAAAGAGATCCGGGAATTCTTCCGCAAAAGACGCAAGTCTGTAGCACCAGCTTTTAACAACCTCTATGACCAATACCTCAAACTAAACCAACAAGAAAAAGGCATAGAGAGTTATGACCAAGTGATTGGCTGGCTGATTGCATACAAAAAGAAATACGGAAAAATCTAGCTATTAGAATTTGTTCTTCCACATCATAGACTCAACGGGCTTATTGGGTTGGCCAGAATATTTGGCATTACCCTTCTGATTGTATTTTACTTCAATCTCACCGTCTACTGGAAAATAGATCAACTGACCAATGGGCATCCCCTTGTACACACGCACGGGTTGCTTTACAGAAATCTCTAGGGTCCAGTTGCCACAGAAGCCCACATCGCCCTTGCCGGCAGTGGCGTGAATGTCAATACCCAAGCGGCCTGTAGAAGATTTACCTTCTAAAAATGGCACGTGTGCGTGTGTTTCTGTGTATTCCTGTGTTACACCTAAGTAAAAAGCATGGGGCTGTAATACAAAGCCTTCATCCGGAATTTCAAAATGTGAAATGGTATTATGGGCTTTGGCGTCTAGTTCAGCACTATCATAAGTAGCCAAATTGCCTCCCAAATGCACATCATAACTATTACTACCAAGGTCTTCTCTATTGTATGGAACAATCTTAATAGTACCCTTCTCCATTTCTTCCAATATGCGCTTGTCAGACAATATCATGCTTCAATTATTTAGGTTAGGATGCAAATAAATCTTAAATCTGCATACCAAAATCAATCATTTCTAAGTGCCGCTGTTTTATCAACAAGATATCAACCAAACCACCCGTGCCGGGATCTGGCATTTGACCGAAGAGGAGGATTTTTTTCTGGCCAAAGTACCCCTGACCAGGGAGATTACCCACCCGCACAAACGCTTACAGCACTTGGGTGGCCGCTTTTTATTACCCTTTTTGTTTCCGGATTTTCCGCACGCAGAAATTGAAATTGCCAGCACCCGCAAACCCTTTCTACCCACAGAGCAATACCATTTTTCTATTAGCCACTGTGGTGACTATGCCGCAGCCATTGTGAGTAGCAACCAACAAGTGGGTATTGATATTGAAATCATCACTGAGCGGGTACACCGAATCAAACACAAGTTTCTCCACCCAGACGAACAGGCTTTTGCGGCATCTTACCCTGAGGATCAACAAACCAAATTATTAACCTTACTATGGAGCGTAAAAGAAGCCATGTTTAAATGGTGGGGCAGGGGAGACATTGATTTTAGTGAAGTGCTTTGGATAGATCCCTTTATGATGCAAGACCGAGGTATTGTTCAAGCCATGTTTCAAAAGCCCGGGCATTTGTATCCACTGCAACTACAATATAGATTCAAGAATGATTTGGTCTATGTATGGGTGGCTACGGAGCCCATCTAGCGGGGCTTTGAGGCTGCTAGTCTATTACTAATCCGC
>CAIZMD010000427.1 GCA_903933995.1 uncultured Bacteroidota bacterium | reverse complement strand
GTGTTTGAGTTCTATGGTCACGCGTACTACATCGTCTTCAACCTGATTGTAATATAAGTTCTTGACTTCTTTGAGCGTTTTGAGTTGGGTAATCCAATTGGTATTGGTTTGAACACCATAGAGGTCTACCATAATTCTTGCGGGTTCAATTTCCATCCAGGTTTTATAAGGCAGATTTTCTTCCATTCTAATCTGCACTAAGTCGTTTAAAGTATCGCCCTTGGCTAAAAAAGAACTGGTGAGATAAAAGGGTTTTAACCTAGTAGTAGAATCTGGTTTTACATAGGCTTTTTCAATATAAGCGCTATGGTATTTTGATAATTGAACAGCATAGAGATCCTTGGTGCTATCTACCACTTTCAACAAGACATTGCTGTCTATATACCCAATCTTGGTGCCGCCTAATCGGTCTTCACCAAGCCCGTAAGAAAGTGCAGGCAATTTGCCAGTGGTCTTACCCAACCAAAAAGCGGGTTTGGTTTTTTGTGCTTGAACCAAGCAAAAACTTGCAGTGAACAGCAGGGTCAAAAATGTTCTCATAACTTGAAGATAAAAAAAAAGGGCATGTTGCCATGCCCCCTGCTACTTAAACCTGTTGTATCAAACTAAACGAAAACACTTAGTTGCGTTCTGCCGCTACAATACCACGGAAATAACCAATGGATTCTGCAATGCCTGGCATTGGGTCACCCATATCTTTTTCAAATTCAATGCTACACATACCGGTGAACTTTACTTTGTACAAAGCCTGCACTACCGCTGGATAATTGATCACACCCCTACCCATTTCAATGGCTTTTCCGTCTTTGGCTGCTAGGGTAACGTCTTTGATATGTAGGTCAAACAAACGGTCTTTATACTCTTTGATGGCTTTTTCAGGAGCAGTTCCTGCACGCACAGCATGACCTACGTCTATGCACATACCCATTTTGGGGTCCATGTTTTTGATTCTATCATACACGTCTTTGGGAGCTGGATATAATTTGTCTTCCGGACCATGGTTGTGAATGGCCAATTTAATACCAGTAGCTTTTACCTGGGTTTCTGAATATTCAATTAGGTCATAATTGGGTACCCCTACAATTAAGTCTACTCCTACTTTTTTAGCATATTGGAACGCCTGGTCAACGGCTTCCTTGGTTTTCATATAGATCACCCCAACCGCGTAAATATTAATTCCAGCCGCTTTGAATTTGCCCAATACCTCGGCAATTTTCTCATCTGAACTGTTCAGTGGTAGGTGAAATTCCTTTAAAGAAAGGTTGGTTACGCCAATTCTTTTCATCATGGCAATAGACTGTTCCACATTGAATTTGACAAATGTGTAACCTGCAACACCAATATTTAAAGGTTCCTGAGCAGCAGATCCAGGGCTGGTTTCAGACCCAATGGCAGCTTTGCCCAAGACGGGTACAATGGCCGATCCAGCCAAACCCATTACGGTTTTTTGAAGGAAGTTTCTACGAGAAGACATGGCTATCAATGATTTAAATTGGAAGAATGGGTATTCGGAAAAGCATTTCCGTACTGTGAATTTGCGATTTTTATCTAGTTACCCTTACTAATTGCCCATATAATTTTACGAAACCGATATAGTTTTTAGACCCAAAAAGTAAAGGCCTTAGTACTTGTGATACTAAGGCCTTATACTGAGCAAGCAATCGTAAGATTATCGAAAGGTTAAATTTAGAGAAATTATTCAATTTCTCCCAAATTTATTTCTTAGAACTGATAACCGCCGTCTGCAATCATTTTATCAGCAATCCTGCGTCTAGCATCCTTGCTGTTAAAGGGTTCTACTTTGGTGAACCTTTTTAGTCCAATATGCATCATTCTGAGCTCATCGCCATCGGCAAAGCTATTTAGTGCGTCTTTACCTGCTTTATTGATTCTATCTGCCGCGTCATAGAGGTAAACATGCATCATATCTGTCTGAATATTGGCGGCTTGCTCACCCTTGGTTTGGGTCAGTTTCATCACGCGCAATAAGGCAGATTCAGCATGGAATACTTCAATACTCATATCAGCAATATTCATCAGAATCTCTTGTTCCTTGTCTAAGCTCATCATCAGTTTCTGAACCGCTGCACCTGCAACCATTAAAATGGCTTTCTTAAAATTGCCAATATACTTGCGCTCTTTGGCAAACGGTGCGTCATCATCACTGTTAAAATCAGGGATGCTCATCAGCTCTTTTTGAACAGCCATGGCAGGTCCCATCAGGTCAAGCTTACCCTTCATGGCACGCTTGAGTACCATGTCTACTGTCAAGAGACGGTTGATTTCATTGGTTCCTTCATAGATGCGGTTAATCCTGCTATCGCGATAGGCTCTTGAGATAGCGTACTCATCACTAAAGCCATTACCACCATGTACCTGAACACCTTCATCCACTACATAATCCAAAGTCTCACTACCAAATACTTTTAACATGGCGCACTCAATAGCAAATTCTTCAGCAGCACCCAATAAAGATTCAGCAAAGGATTTACCACTGGCTTCTGCTTCGTGCTCATTATCATCAATCCATTTTGATGTACGATACAAAGCTGATTCGCAAACCCATAAACGGGTAGCCATTTCTGCCAACTTGTATTTGATAGCACCAAATCTTGAAATTGAGATCTTGAATTGTTCACGCGCAATGGCGTATTCTACAGTGGTGTTCAACGCATGCTTTGCACCACCAAGTGTTGCTGCACATAATTTTAAACGACCAATGTTTAAGATATTGAATGCAATGATATGGCCCTTGCCAATTTCACCCAATACATTCTCAACAGGTACTTTACAATCTTGGAAATACAACTGAACAGT
>CAIZMD010000426.1 GCA_903933995.1 uncultured Bacteroidota bacterium | reverse complement strand
TTGGGTGCGTAAGCCAAGTGAACTAACCAAAGAAGACTACGAAAATTTTTATAAGGAATTATATCCCTACAATGAAACACCATTGTTCTGGATTCATTTGAATGTAGACTATCCATTTAATTTAACAGGGGTCTTGTATTTTCCAAAAATCAAGCAGAGTTATGAGATTCAGAAAGACAAGATCCAGTTGTATTGCAACCAGGTTTTTGTAACTGATGAAGTAAAAGATATTGTTCCAGAATTTTTGATGTTGTTGCAAGGGGTGATTGATTCTCCAGATATTCCATTGAACGTGAGCCGTAGCTATTTGCAGGGTGATCCCAATGTGAAAAAAATCAATGCACATATTACCAAAAAAGTAGCCGATAAATTAGAAGAACTCTTTAACAAAGAACGCGCTGAATACGAGCAGAAATGGGATAGCTTGGGACTTTTTGTGAAGTACGGAATGATGACCGATGACAAGTTCTTAGAGAAAGCTGCTAAGTTCTTGGTTATGGAAGATGCCACTGGTAAGTTTTATACCATTGAAGAATACAAAACTGCTACAGTAGCGCTTCAGAAAAACAAAGAAGGCAAACAAGTGGTACTTTATACCACCAATCCAGTGCAGCAAGACGCTTATATTCAAGCAGCCACTAACAAAGGATATTCCGTTATTAAAATGGAGACCTTAGTAGACGCTGCTTTCATCAACAATATGGAAATGAAATGGCAGGATACCATTTTTGTAAGGGTAGACGCCGATATTGTTGACAACCTGATTGACAAACAAGAAACCAGTGATTCTGTTTTGAGCAAGGAAGAAGAGGGTAGTTTGAAAGAATTGTTTACTATTCAAATTCCTGAATTGCATGTAACCACGGAAGTTAAAGGATTGAGTAAGGATTCAGCTCCAGTGGTGGCTACCAGACCTGAGTTCATGCGTAGGATGAAAGATATGGCTGGTGTAGGTGGTGGCATGACTGCCTTCTATGCACAGATGCCGGATGAAGTAACATTGACCATCAATGGGAATCACCCTATTTATCAAACTCTTTTAAAGGTGGAGGATAAATCACTTCAAGAAAAACAAGTTCGTTCTTTAGCTGATCTGGCTTTATTAAGTCAGGGATTGTTAAAAGGTGCTGAATTAACCAATTTCATCAACCGCAGTGTAGAGTTGATGGAGACCGGAAAATAAAACTATTGAACATTTAGTTGTGTTATTTTAAAATGGTTGCTATTAAAGGCAACCATTTTTTTTGCCCAATTAAGTGGGGTTAATTGCTAGAAGGTGGTTCTGTTTTTACTAAGTTCAAGGTCTATCACTTTTAGTTGTAGACTAGTTGTATTATTCCATTCATTTTCTTCAATACAAAATACAATATCAAGTGGCTCCTGCATTTGTAGTAAATGGAATTTGTCCGCCATATTAAAACCAATGCCAGAGAAATTGATATTTTTTTGCTTCAACACAAATTTTACATGGGCTTCTTTGACAATTTTTGAAAACCCAGTCTCTTCAACATTTCTTGCTACAAAAACGGGTCGCATATTGTCTGGCCCATAGGGTTCCATCTGTTGTAAAATCTGGTAGAAACCGGGTGTGATTTCCGAGAATTCTACAGGTGCATCAATGATAATTTCTGGCACTAGTAATGCATCTGGAATGGTTCTGGATACCTCTGCTTCAAAAGCATCCGCAAAAGCTGTTACATTTTCTGGTAATAGGGTCATACCCGCTGCTGCAAAATGGCCTCCATACCCAATTAGCCATTCTCTGCAAGCATGTATGGCTTCATACAAATTAAATCCTGACACACTTCTGGCACTACCACCAGCATATTCACCGCTACGGGTAAGCACAATGGTGGGTCGATAATGTTTTTCAATGAGTCGGCTTGCTACAATCCCTACCACTCCTTTATGCCAGTGTTCTTGATAAACAACCGTGGTTTTCTTATTTGAAAAATGAAGATCTTCTGCAATCAGTTCCAATGCTTCTTTGGTAATACTGGCATCCATTTCTTTTCTATCCGTATTGTCATGATGTAGCAAAGAAGCCAGTTCTACCGCTTTTTTGGGGTCTTGTTCAATAAATACTTGTACCGCTTTTTTAGCATCATCCATTCTACCCGCGGCATTTACCCTAGGGGCAATCATGAATACCACATTGGTGATGAGCATCTTAGTTTTTACGCCTGCTAACGCTTTCAAAGCCTTGATGCCCGGACAAGGATCATCATTGATTTTTTGGAGGCCATAGTAAGTAAGCACCCTGTTTTCTCCTGTCATGGGCACAATATCAGCTGCAATGGCGGTGGCCACTAAATCTAGGTACTTCAAATAGCTAGAATTTGGCAAGCCCAATCTTTCTGCCAATGCACTGGCTAATTTAAATCC
>CAIZMD010000425.1 GCA_903933995.1 uncultured Bacteroidota bacterium | reverse complement strand
TTGCTGGTGCCCGATGCCGCAAATTTTAAAACGTCATTGCGCATGGCAAAATTGATATTGTCCATCATAGACATGAGCATTCTACCTTTTTCAGAAGGGGCTGGTTCAAATAAATTTGACTGGATGGAATTGTCAGGAACTATCCCGCTAAGGGTAACACCGGCTTTCTTATAGATCCTCCCTTGTTCAAACAAATGGTCTACCTGTTTTACAGCGGCTTTAATGAGTTCATTGGTGAGCGATGTTGCACTGGGCAAAATGGTATAACTACTTAAACTGGGTCCATGTCTAAAGTACTTGCCCGTGCTATTTTCCTTGGGTACAATAAAAACACTGACAGTATTGGCAGCGGAATTTTGTCTTCTGAGTTTTTCTGCGGCCCTAGAAGTATAGGTAGCAATGGCTTCTTTAATGTCTGCTAATTCCGTTACGGGGCTTCCAAACATACGGGTAGTAGCAATCATTTTTTTGTTCACTAATTCACCTTCCATTTCCCTGCTAGGAATGCCTTGTAATTCTCTGAGTAATCTGGCACCCACCACACCACCCAAATTTTTGGTGGCCCAGGGAATATCTTTTTTGCTCAATTCCAAAGCATTGTTGATCTGATAGAGTTGCAATTTTTTGGCGTATTGATGACCCACTCCCCAAATATCTTCTACGGGTGTTTTTTCCAATGCCTGTTCCAGTTTTCTAGGTGTATCCAAGACCAATACACAGTTGGTGATAGCTTTGTGTTTTTTACAAAGCCGGTTAGCCACCTTGCTCAACACTTTGGTGGGAGCCACCCCAATAGATACCCGAATCCCCGTCCACTGTTCAACCGTATCCTTGATATGAAAGGCAAAGTCTTTTAAATTTTCTGGGGCAATATGCGATAGGTCTAAGAAGGCTTCGTCTACCGAATAGACTTCTACACAACCCGCAGGGAGCAAGGTTCTCAGGGTTTCCATCACGCGCCAACTTAGGTCTCCGTATAAATTATAATTAGAAGAAAAAGTTGCTACCCCATGAGCTTCAATTAGTGGTTTGGCTTTAAAATAGGGTCCCGCCATTTCCACCCCAATTTTCTTGGCTTCATCGGTTCTGGATACAATGCAACCATCATTATTGCTCAAGACCACCACTGGTCTGCCCTCCAAATGCGGCAGAAATAGTTTCTCGCAGGAGCAGTAAAAACTATTGCAATCAATAATGGCTTTCATAAACTAGTTCATTATAATTTATGAATATTATAGACCACTACACCCCAAACATATTCTTGGTTATTGGCTTCTAATTGGATGGGTGCAAAAGCCGGATTTTCTGCCATCAGGCTTATCCGTTTTCCTTGTACCAACATTCTTCTTACCAACAATTCTCCATGCGCAATGGCTACAATAATTTTACCATTTGCTGCTTTAAGACTGCGGTCTACAATTAAGACATCGCCCTGGAAAATTCCTGCCCCTGTCATGGCGGCGCTATTCATTCTAAAGAAAAAAGTAGCGGGTTTGTTCTGGATCAATTGTTCATTGAGGTCAATCCCTCTTTCCATATAGTCATCGGCCGCGGCCCCAAAACCCGTGGCATTGGCCGTGGGTACTTCCCATTGGTCAAATTCCTTGCTTCCCTTGTAGGCACTATTGCCCCAATCTTCGTTGAACATGCTAAATAAATTTGGTAATGCTAAATTAGTTAGTAAATTTATGCTAAATTAATTATCAGCTAAAATAATCTTCATGCAAACCGCATCCATGCAATATCCTATCAACGCGTTTATACCCGCTAACCAGTTTGCGGAATACTTATTAGT
>CAIZMD010000424.1 GCA_903933995.1 uncultured Bacteroidota bacterium | reverse complement strand
AGTAGGCTTACTATAGTATCTGCTGCAATACCATTTAGGGATGTCATTGGCGTTCTAACAGCAACAGATTCATCAACAAATAGAGGTTGAATAAAATCACGATGGTCTAGATACACATTTGCCACCAACTCTCGTATATGAACATTGGCCCTTATGCGCCTTCTGTTACTGGTATATTTTGTCTCCATGACTGGAATGCTTTGATGGTGGGAAATATAAGTGGGTTCAAACCCAATCCTAGTAAACGATTTGCCGTTTTACCAGAAGGGCATGCGTGAATAGCACCTTGCTTTACATAAGAAGAACCAACCAAAAATTGCTGATAACTTGACCAAAAGACAAGATCTGCTTTTTCAATACTAGCTTTTAATTTGGTATCAAAATTTGGGTGCAAACAATAGGTAGCGGAGGCATGCCACCCTTCTGACAACCATCCCACCACACTGTTTTGATTGGTTAGAATACAACATTGTGATTTTTCTAATTGAACCATGGGCGATTCAAATAAAGGTAATATAGATTCTAATCCTAAGCCATCTGCAGAACCCTCTACCCAAATTCCTTTTTTGGCTAGTGCAAACCAAGTTCTGGTTCCAGCAGCCCAAACTTTTTTGCGTTGGCACTGTTTAATTAAAGCATTTGAATGAATGGCTTTTTGTGATGCAACAAAAATAGCGGTTGCAGTACTTGGAATTTTTACATCATCCAAACTGGTATCTGTATAAAAAGACCGCATATGGTCAGTTCCACTAAATATTTCTATACTTGCTGGGCTTAAACTAATCGGCTGTTTCCACTCCGTAAATGGTTGCATTTGCTGATCAAGGCCCGAGGCATAGGTAAAGGAACAATGAGACAACTCCATATGAAATACGCCAAATGGTCTTGAGCAACCATAACCATATTTTGCTGCAAAAAGTCTTTCTTCTTGCACAGCATTGGTATGTTCAAGACTAGCCATCTTGTTTAAGATAGCAATAGCTTCCTGATTGTCCTGATTGGTTTCTACCACAATGGCTCCTTGACCCGCAGCTGGAGCACATTCAAACAAGGGCAAAAACATGATGCGTTTATTAGCCAATAGTTCTTGCAAAGTTTTACTTGCCGGTTCATACTGCAACAACCTATTTAAACCAGCTGATGCAAGGATAATTCCATCATAATCTTCTAAGTCTGATAGTTTGCGTAATCTTCCGTCTACATTTCCCCTAATGGGAATGGCTTCTACCTGTACAGGATATTGACTTAATTGAGGTAATGCTTTCTGCAAAAAACCAGTAGCCATCACTGTTCTTCTTGGTGATGAAGTACCAATAACAATGGGTTTACCTGCAGCCAATTTGTCTAGAATATTTGCTTTAAAAATGGCTACATCCCGAATATCATTTCTGTCTATGATGCGGTAAAAACTATTTTCAAAAAATGCGTCACCGCTCACGTCTTTCATACTATGAACCGCAAAATCAGCTTTCCCATTTCTTAGATCTTCCTGAATCTCAGCTGTAAAAAAATCCTTTCCCTCTACCAAGTGCAAGGGCGTACTTTGTTCACGGTCCCCCTTGGTTTCTTTGATAACAGGATGTAAAACCACATCAGGAAAATGGGCTTTTACCTTTTGGCAAAATAATTCCACCTGTGCTAGTGACAACCAAGAACCCCTACAAACAATATTGAACTCCTTTTTCATAGGGCTAGAGTTTTAAATTCAGATGCTTGAACATTAGCAGGGAATAGTAGCAATGCTTCTGCTAAAGCATCTGCCAATTGTTCCATTTCTGTTTGCCCATGCTTGGTAGTGATGGTGACCCTTAAACAAGCTTTGCCCTTGGGTACTGTAGGATAATTGATTGGTTGTAAATAAATACCTAATTGATAGAGTAAGTAGTCTGCAATTTGTTTACAACGCAGTTCATCCCCTATTAAAATGGGTGTTATATGAGTGGGATTATATAAAAAAGGAATCTGTTTAGCCTTTAATAACTGTCGCAACTGATGTACTTTATCAAAATAATCCTTCCTAGTTTTTTTTTGACTGCATGAGGATCTCAATACTCTTGGTAGCTGCAGCACAGATGGCTGGTGGCAAAGAAGTGGTAAAAATAAAACCAGAACCAAAACTTCTAATAGCGTCTACCAAGATAGCTGAACCTGAAATATACCCGCCCAACACACCAAAGCCTTTGGCCAATGTTCCATTAATGATATCAATCCCATTTTGCAAACCAAGGGCTTCAGATAAACCGCCACCTGTATCTCCATATAAACCTACGGCATGCACTTCATCCAAATAAGTCAATGCCTGGTATTTCTTTGCTAGCAGCACCATTTCTTCTATGGGAGCAATAGTTCCACTCATAGAATAAACAGATTCAAAGACCAAGATCTTGGGTTGATCTAATGGCAGTGATTCTAAGATTTGCTCCAACGCATGTAGGTCATTGTGTGGAAATAATTTTTTTTCATTCCCACTGGCTTTAATGCCTTCTATAATAGATGCATGGTTATTCTGATCAGAAATAAAAACGGCATTTGGCATGAGTTTACCAAGTGTAGCTAGTGCTGTTAGATTGGCTAAATAAGCACTCCCAAAAACCAAGGCTTTCTCTTTGCCATGCAATTGAGCCAAAATATTTTCAAGACTTCTATGAAAATTGGTGGTACCTGAAATATTCCTAGTACCCCCACTCCCAGTTCCGCTTCTATGGGTCACAAAACTTAACCTACTGATGACCTCTTCATGAACACTCATGGCTAGGTAATCATTGCTACACCAATTAACGGCTTTTCTTTTTACCCCTGTTGCATCTTCAAAATAAAAATGCGGAAAGTGTTGGGCAGACTTATTCACGTCTAAAAAATAGCGGTAGGTACCCTTCTCTTTTAGTTGGTCTAATTTATCAGCTAATATTTGTTGATAGTTGATCATGCTGAAACCCAGTTTTTTCGAATAGCAAAATCACCAAATGTTTCATCAAGCAAGCGTTCAGTGGCATAGGTTTGAAATAAGCCATCTAAGGTTTCCAATATGGCTGCTTCTTCCAAGTTTTCTTGATACACTTTATTTAAGCGAGCACCTTGTCTGTCACCACCTAAGTGCAGGTTGTATTTTCCAGGAGCTGTTCCAACAAAACCAATTTCTGCTACATAAGGTCTGGCACAACCATTGGGGCATCCTGTCATTCTAATCACAATGGCATCATTGTCTAATTGGTGTTTGGCCAATAGGGGCTCTATCTTACTAATTAAAGAAGGCAAATAACGTTGCGCCTCAGCTAATGCTAATGGGCAAGTGGGTAATGCCACGCAGGCCATGGAATTTTTCCGAATAGCAGAACTACCTTCTGTATGTTGAATAATCCCAAACTGTTCTAAAATGGTATTAACCGCCTCTTTGTTTGCAGGAACTATATCGCTTAGGATTAAGTTTTGAGAACAGGTAAAACGGAAATTGGCAAAACCCGTTTGGGCTATTTTAAACAAGGCTGTTTTGAGAGGTAAATTTGCTTCATCCAATACCCTTCCATTCTCAACCAATACGGTATAATACCACAATCCTTCTTGGTTTTGCTGCCATCCAAAATGATCCACCCTTTTGGTAAACAGTACTGGCTTGGCTGGTTCCAAATCAAATCCAATTCTTCTTTCCAATTCTTCTTTGAACCATGCAACTCCCAATTTGTCTACCGTATATTTTAACCGAGACATTTTCCTGTCAGACCTATTACCATAGTCTCTTTGAATGGTTAGTACCTCATAAATAGCTTTGAGGGTTTTCTCTTCTCCAGCGGTGAACCCAATCACGGTACCTAGTCTTGCATAGGTATCGGGATTACCATGTGTAGTAGCCAAGCCACCACCAATAGCTATATTGAAACCAATCAATTGACCTTCTTCAATAATGGCAATCAAACCAATATCATTGGCAAACACATCCACGTCATTATTGGGCGGAATGGCAATGGCAATTTTGAATT
>CAIZMD010000423.1 GCA_903933995.1 uncultured Bacteroidota bacterium | reverse complement strand
GCCAGCATCTGGTTCCCAGCTTTGTTGTACAAACCCGTTAGGTCTACCTATTATACCATCTTGGGTAATTTGGCCATGATGAAACAAGATTTTGACAGCGCTGAAAAGCACTTGAAAATGAGTTCTTCCTTGGGTTCACCAATGCCAGAAGCAGAGGGTGCCAACAAATTGCAATTGGGTATGATGTCTATGCAAAAAGGAGACTTGAAGCAGGGTGAAACCTATATCCGCGCAGCAATTAGAGCAGGGATTCCAGATAAAGAAAGTGAGGCCGTGGCTTATTTGAGCATGTGTCAGATCTTTATGAATAAACGCGAGTTCCGCGCAGCAAAAGACTTTTTCCGTAAGGCAAAAGCCTGCAAACCCAAGACCCAACAGGTATTGGATCAATTAAAAGAAATTGAAAAATACATTTCCCGTGTACCGGGATAGTTGTAATAGGAACATTTTCAAATCCCGGCATGCCGGGATTTTTTTTGCCCAATGGTCAGATATTTTTGAAATGTGACAAAACGCACTTTTTATTCCAAATGCATTTGGTTATTTTGTTTCATCAACAACCCTAAAACCGATTGCATGAAAAAGAACATGGGCAACACAGACAGAATTCTTAGAATTATTGTAGCAGCCATTTTTGCTGCACTGTATTTTACTGGAACAGTAGAAGGTACCGTTGGAATTGTTTTACTAGTACTAGGTGGCGTTTTCTTAGCAACATCAGCCATTAGTTTTTGTCCCCTTTACACACTGGTTGGGCTCAATACTTGCCCTACTAAAAAATAAAAAAATGCCCGTCTCAAAAGGACGGGCATTTTCTTTTTATTCCGAGAATCATCACTGTAATGCTTGATACACTTGCACTTTGAACTTCTCGTTGATATCGCCATGGCTTGATGGATACATTTGTAAAACAAATTGTGCCACTATCTTTTCGCGTGGGTCTATCCAATAGGTTGAGCTAAACATACCACCCCAAAAAAAGCTATCCATGGACACATAACTTTGTCCATAATTAGAGGCTGTAACCAGTTCAAATCCAAGACCAAATTTCACATCTTTTTGAGGGTTTCTAGACAGGTTGCCAATTTGATTGGTGGTCATCAAACGCAGACTGGCTTTGCTGATAATATGTTTGCCATTATAGTCTCCACCATTGTGTAGCATCTGCATAAACTTAGCATAATCCAATGCCGTAGACGCTAAACCACCACCACCTGAATAAAAACTTCCACCAACCGTATTGGGATAGTCTCTATCAAACTGTCCATTGACCCTAATCACTGCAGGCATGGGAATAGCGCGTTTTAAACTATCTTCTGTATGCAACATGGCTAGTCTTGCTTGCTTCTCTTTTGGTAAATAGAAATAAGTATCGCTCATGCCAATGGGATCAAAAATATGTTTCTTGAAATAAGTGTCTAGACTCATGCCGCTGACTACCTCAATTAAATAACCTAATAAATCAGTATTCAAACCATAAGTCCATTTTTCTCCTGGTTGATGCAATAGCGGAAGCTTTGCAAGTGCTAACATATTTGTTGAAAGTGTCATGCCCGCTTGCACCCCAATGCCGCCCACCACGCCAGCTTTGGCGTAAATGGCAGTAGTAACAGGATCACCAATTTGTGCATAGCCAATACCCGATGTATGCGTGAGTAATTCGCGAATACTGATTTCTTTTTTTGCTGGAATACTGGTAAAACTGCTGTCTGCTTTGTTGAATTTTTCCAATACACGCGGCTTTCTAAATGCAGGAATGTATTTGCTAATAGGATCGTCTAATAAAATTTTTCCCTGCTCTACCAATTGCATCACGCCCACAGAAGTAATGGCTTTTGTTTGT
>CAIZMD010000422.1 GCA_903933995.1 uncultured Bacteroidota bacterium | reverse complement strand
GCAGCTGCAAGGGCATATCAAGCAGGATTTCAATTAATAGAATTACACGCAGCACATGGCTATTTAATCAATGAATTTTTATCGCCATTAAGCAATCATAGAACAGACGAATGGGGTGGAAATTTTGAAAACAGGTGCAGGTTTTTAATAGAGATAGTTAAAGCAGTTAAAATGGTATGGCCAGAGGCGTTGCCCATCTTTGTTCGCATTTCTGCCACTGAATGGGTAGAGGGTGGATGGATCATTGAAGATAGTATCGCGTTAGCTAAGGAATTAAAAAAACTAGACATTGACTTGATTGATTGTTCATCAGGGGGCAATGCAGCCAATGCCAAAATTGCGCTAACACCCGGCTATCAAGTACCCTTATCCAAAGCGGTTAGAGATGGCGCCGATATTGCAACAGGGGCGGTTGGTTTAATTACCCAAGCTAGTCTGTCACAAACCATATTGGAACAAGGAGAAGCAGATTTAATTTTCTTAGGTAGGGAATTGCTGCGCGATCCTTATTTTCCACTACACGCTGCCAAAGAATTAGGAGTTGATACAACATGGCCTGTTCAATACCAACGCGCCAAAAAATAGTTGAATTTGAGTGTTAAAAATCTTTGATCCAGATTCTCACGTCTTGCGGTGACTTTTCTGTTCCTCCAAAATAAGGAAATAGCTTATAGCCAATAATGGTTGGAAAAGGACAAGTACGTGGAACTGTATCCTTCTTTTCTCCTACGGTGAACTCATAACCTCCCTGTAAAATTTTAATTCCAGCCGTATAAGTTTTACCAATTGTTACTGGTTGTAATTCCTTGAATAGTTGTGCTGAATCATTGTAGTAATAGGCATAGATTCTCAAAGCTTTGTTTACATAAGCCCAACCAATTCTGGCAGAATTAATATGATGTGGAGGAATGGTATATTGGGTGGTAAAAGAAACCCCATCGGCAAAGCCATAGAGTTTGTTTACGTCTCCCTGGTTCATAGGATCCTGAGTAGTATAGATGGCAGAACTATCAAACTTGAATTTGAATTTCATTTCTGTAATGCCATTGAGCATGACCAATTTTAAAGAATCAACAGAATAATCTCCGCCTTTAAGTATGGTATACTCTACAAAACCAAATTCTGGTTTTTCATTCACCTCGCTGCTGCCTTCTTTGGTACAGGCATAAAAGCTAAGCGCTATCAAAAGGGTTAATATGATCCTTTTAGAATAAGTCATGGGCTTATTGTAAAACTACAAAGTTCTATCTGATATACGAACTGCGCAGCTTTTTAGTTGCCCTAAGGTTTAATCCACCCCAATGTTGCCAATAACCTAGCATCATTTTCAATCTTGTTATCTATCATGGGAAAGAATTAATAGATTGTTTAAACTAAAATTAAAAGTTATTGGAATTTTTTGGTTAGGGATTAAACCTTCCTACATTTGAATGGTCAAATAGTTGCTATTACAAAAGCATACTTCCCCCAGAAGTCTTAAATGCAAATAGGATTTTTCAATCCAACCTTGCAATGTCAAAGCATCCTCCATCCTTCTATTAGATAGCTGGCTGGTTTTAACCCCTGGATTATCACTTGTTAGGTGAATCTATTGCCAATAGGTTATGGTATCACTATGTTTTGTCTGTAATCAGAAAAAGGGAAATGTATTTATGGAAAATTGTAAGCTGTTGACAGTGCGTTTTTTTGAAAAAGTTTTGGTCTGTTTTTTACTTGTTTTTTTATGCAACATAGTTGGTCATACCCTATTTGCACAAATGGTTCATCCAGTTGTAGCCGGAGAACAACCTAAGTTTACGGTGGCCATTGTACCCCATGAGTCTTATGCTGATTTAAAAGTATATAGAGCAGATTCCACGGATGAGAATCTGAAAAAAAATATTGGTCACTGGTTTATAACGGTGTCTAAAGACCCTAAAGCCATTCCCATCAACTGGATTTCTGATCCTATTACTGCAGATTTGAAAATAGTTTTGGTAACCTATCCTGAAAGAGCAGGTTGGATTAATAAATCCAAAAAGTCGTTGTTGAAACAATAATTAAGGTCTGGCTGGGCCGATAGTCACTTGAAGAATGGTATAAAATTTTTTTAATCCAGAAACTTCCCTAATTTTAAATATCGATTACCGGTTTGTGATCTGTCTGCGTCTTTGCAAGATGCATTTTACCTCTCATTAAGATATTCTTGTAACACCCGATGACCACTGACAAATGCTTTGCATTTGATTGGCAATACCAACTGTAGTTTTCATATTGTCAACTTCTTGACCACCCCCGTTGAACTGCGTAAAGGTACCCCATGGGTATAGTCCTGCTGTTTGTTGAATGAATATTCATTCATGCTCATGATGCTAAAAACAAACAGATGAAAAACCAATTACAAAAAAAATCTTTCATGGCAATCTTGGCCATTCCATTGATTTGCCTCTTCAACAACATTCATGCACAAGTAGTGCATCCAGTAGCAAGCAAAAAAGATGCAAAATTTAGTGTAGCCATTGTGCCACACGAGTCTTATGCAGACTTAAAAGTATTTAGAACAGATAGCCTTAATAACCAAGTCAATAAAAATATTGGATACTGGGTCATTTCAGAAACGCAGGATCATCAAACCATTCCTATTGTTTGGGTATCGGATCCCATTACAGCAGACTTAAAAATTGTATTGGTTAACTATCCAGAAAGAGCTGGTTGGGTAAATAAACACAAGAAGTCTTTACTCAAACTTTAAGGTGAGTTTTAACAAGACCTCAGTTTCTAGTTAAGAAAAAATGCAATTGAAAGTCTATTCTTTGTTAGCAGTAAAGTCTACTTTTTCTACATAAATAGTGCTGGTGCTTTCAGCCCTAGTAGAAGTATTGAGGATGGTTGCGTAAGATTTAATTCCTGTACTTGGATAATAAATACGCACTTTAAGACTGTAGTCAAATTTGTAGAGAAAGTATCCAGGAAAAGTTTCCTGCATCCCAAAAGTATAGGTGACAGAGGTTTTGTCTTCCGCTCTTGAAATGAGTGGTAGCTTATACCTTCTTGCAGCAATTTCTGTTTTTGTATCAATGTTCACAAAGACAGAATCATTGAGGTAATTATAAATCACAAAATTGGAAGAGTCATTTACGCCCTTAAAATAGGAAGTATCTAACAAGCTTTTCTCCCACTTTAATTTTCCAGGTTTGTAAGTACCAGAAATATCATAAATGGTAATTGCCGCGTCACTAGGTGGCACATAGGCTTTCATGCAAGCTGCCAAAAACAGACTTGAGATCATGATCAAACCAATTTGCCTTTTATTCATGTATTAATTTATATGGGCGTGATTTACGGTTACAGAACGTAAAACTGTTGATTTTATTGGATTAGACCAAGTGTTTCTTGTTAAAAATGGCCTTCAGAGCCTAGTTTTATGAACCCTTTTAACCAAATTTTGTTCCTTTATCATGCAAAATAGCCTGTTTCCAGAGCCCAACACTATTTTGCCCTTTCAGGGCGATGTTCACTATGAGCCCTGTTTTTTTTCAAAGAAAGAAGCAGATGATTGTCTACTAGGTCTTGAAACGGAAATTCCTTGGAAACAGGAACCCATTGTGCTTTTTGGCAAAAAAATCATGCAACCCAGGCTCACGGCTTGGATGGGAGAAAAGCCTTACACTTATTCGGGGATTACCATGCAACCGCATCCCTTTGGTGTAACCATGAAGACTATCAAGAACAAATTGGAGGCATTTACGCATTGTCAGTTTAATACCGCCCTACTCAATTTATATAGGAATGGAACCGATAGCATGGGCTGGCATAGGGATAATGAAAAAGAACTGGGACCAACACCCATTATTGCTTCTATTAGTTTTGGAGCGGTGCGTGAATTTCAATTTAGACATTATCAGACCAAGGAGCATCTAACCAAGTTGCCACTAGCACACGGAAGTTTACTCATCATGCGTGGCTTAACCAACACTTATTGGGAGCATCGGATTCCCAAGACAAGCAAGCCTTTACCACCACGAATCAATCTTACGTTTAGGATGATCCAATAATAATTTCTTAATCTAGTCCTTGCTGAAAATGAGCCGAATAG
>CAIZMD010000421.1 GCA_903933995.1 uncultured Bacteroidota bacterium | reverse complement strand
GATATTCATCCTGGCCCCTTTTTTATGCTTGATTCTCAATGGAATGAAAATGTGCGTGTACCAATCCTGCTTTCTGAGCCCCAATGGCTTTGGCCAATGTTTCCAAATCCTGTTCCCTTACATTTTTGATTGATCTAAAAGTCTTTAACAACTGATCAGCTGTTTGTTTGCCAATGCCTTTTATGGTTTCTAATTCATTGGCAAGGGTTCCTTTTGAACGTTTGTTTCTATGAAACGTAATGCCAAAATGGTGCACTTCGTCTCTAATCCGCCTCACCAGTTTTAAACTATCGGAATCCCAGGGTAATTTGATGGATTCTGAATCGCCAGGGAAAAATAATTCCTCAATATTTTTAGCCAAACCCACCACTGTAGTTTTTCCATGTAGGCCTAGTTCGTGAATACTTTGCATAGCAGCGCCTAATTGCCCCTTTCCGCCATCAATAATGATTAATTGAGGAATGGGAAGGGATTCGTCTAAGACGCGCTTATATCGCCTATAAACCACTTCTGTCATGGTAGCAAAATCATTAATGCCCTGAACCGTTTTTACATTGTAATGCCGATAGTCTCCTTTACTGGGCATGCCATTTTTAAAACAGACCATGGCAGATACAGGATAGGAGCCTTGAAAATTACTATTATCAAAACATTCAATATGGAGCGGCAGCTCGGGCAATTGCAACATGTCTTGCAATTGATACAACACTTGCTTTTGTTCTATATCGGTCTTGCCTTCTAAATGCAGCAATTGTTTTCTGTGCAAGGACTCTTTAAAATATTGCACATTCTTTTCTGAGAGTTCCAGCAATTTCTTTTTGTCTCCAGCTTTTGGAACAGTAATCTGAATCTCTGGTTCTGGATAGTCTAATTCAAAGGGTAAAATTAATTCTCTAGAAAGACTATTAAAACTGGTTCTCAAATTGGCAATGGCAAAACTTAATACTTCTTCATCAGACTCTTCTAATTTGGTTTCTAAGGGTACCGTATGCGTTTGTACAATGGTGCCATTTTGTACCATTAAATAATTTACATAAGCCCACTGAGCTTCTCTGATCATGGAGAATACGTCTAGGTTCTGCAAGTGTTTACTAACAATCACAGACTTGGCGCTATAACTATCTAAATGCTCAATTTTCTTTTTAATCAAGGCAGCTTTTTCAAATTGCATGTCTGATGCAGCCGCCTGCATTTCTTTGGTAAAATGTGCTGTAACCGCGCCTAGATTGCCTTTGAGCATATTGCGTACTTGCTGCAAACCCTCATTATAATCGGTACTGTCTTGCAAACCTTCGCATGGTCCCTTACAATTGCCTAAATGATATTCTAAACAAACTTTGAATTTGCCCATCTGAATATTCTTATCCGTTAATGGCAGTTTACAAGTTCTTAATGGAATATATTGTTTGATAAAATCAATCAGTTCTCTCACCTTACCTGCAGAGGTAAACGGTCCAAGGTATTCTGATCCATCATTGTATTTGTTGCGGGTTAAAAAGATTCTTGGAAAGGGTTCTTTCTTAACAACAATATAGGGGTAAGTCTTATCGTCCTTTAGATTGATATTGTATTTGGGTTGGTATTCCTTGATCAAGGAATTTTCCAATAAGAATGCGTCTTGTTCAGAATCAACAATGGTAAATTGAATGGTTACAATTCTTTGAACCAGTTCATGGGTTTTATAAGTGGTAAAGGTTTTTGAAAAATAAGATCCCACGCGTTTTCTCAAATCCTTTGCCTTACCCACATAGAGCAACACAGCCTCCTGATCATAGTATTTATAGATGCCAGGTTGGTGAGGAATGGTATGCGCTATCTGTTGAAATTCACTGGAAGTCATCTGCCGAAATTATTTTCTAATCCAGTATACAGTAGTGGTTTCATTGCTTCTGCCACTTGCCGTTTCTATGGTTCTAGTAATTTGAAATTGTTTGTTGGCCGTCCAATTATGGTGTTCCATAATATTGGTATCGGCTTTTTGGAATTCTGAAACAATGAACACCCGCTTCACCATTTTTGTTTGTTCGTCTAACAAAATATCCATGTTTTTAACCAAATCACTAGCTTGACTAGCCTTATAGTTGAGCGTATAACTTGCTGTACTCAAATCTTGGAAAACCGTTTCCGTATAGGATTGTTTTTTGTCTGGCTTGCTAATATCTAAGGATAAGAAGGAAGCTGCCAGTTGTTTGAATTGCTCTTTACTAATGATACTAGAATCCGTTTTTGTGGCAGTTTGGTGCTTTTGAAAAATCTCAAAATTTCTGAGGTCTACATAAGCTATCTGTTCCTGAATAAAGTCTGCTAAGGGATAAAACTTGCTGCTATCTGTTGCTGCCTTTGCACTACTTGTAGCTGGCTTGTTTTTACAAGAAAACAT
>CAIZMD010000420.1 GCA_903933995.1 uncultured Bacteroidota bacterium | reverse complement strand
CACCAGAAGTGAAATTCTAAATCCATTCCATGTTCTCATTTTTCCAAAAGAAAGCGGTTGATTTTTTTTCAGCCGATGAAAAAGCCCAGATAGTGCAAGCCATTCAGGATGCGGAACGCAGAACTAGTGGGGAAGTGCGTGTCTATATAGAAAGCCGTTGTGCGTATGTAGATCCAATTAGAAGGGCAAGGGAATTATTTGAACAACTAAACATGCATGCCACCGATGCTAGAAACGCAGTATTGGTCTACATGGCAACCAAGGATCGCCAGTTGGCGATATTCGGTGACCAAGGTATTCATGATAAAGTAGGAAATGCTTTTTGGAATGCAGAAGTAGCCAAAATGCTACAGCATTTTAACAAGCAGGATTATGGAACCGGTATTTCCATCGTAGTCAAAGAAATTGGCGAAGCACTAGTGGAACATTTTCCCTATGATGCCAAGGGTGACAAAAACGAACTTCCGGACGATATTGTATTTGGAAAATAATGATTCAAGGCGTCCTAGTGACGCCTTGATTTTCCTATAGCAAGCAACAAAACTTTACAGCCAACGCATGAAACAATTCCTGGTCATATTATTCAGTGTGCTAAGCATGTCTTTTTTGCAAGCACAAAACGTTTTACCTAAACCCAATCCAGTGAAGCTGGTTACGGATCAGGCTGGCGTATTGTCTGCAGAACAGAAAACCATTTTGGAAAACAAATTGGTGGCATTGGATGATAGTAGTTCCAATCAAATTGCCATTGTATTGGTCAAGTCCTTAGACGGATATCCCATTGAAGAATACGCTACCAAATTATTTAGAGAATGGGGTATTGGGAATAAAAAAACGAATAATGGTGTCTTAATTCTTGCTTCTATTGATGAAAGAAAGATTCGCATAGAAGTTGGTTATGGTTTAGAAGGCGCTATTCCTGATATTACTACAGCCAGTATTATTAGAAATGATATTGTTCCCAATTTTAAAACAGGAGAATATTATCATGGTTTAGACCTTGCCACCAGTTCCTTGTCAAAAGCGGCGGTTGGTGAGTATAAGGTGAAAAGAGAAAAAGCAAGCAAAGGAAAGGGTAGTGGTGGCGGTAGCATTTTTACTTTTATAATCATTCTTGTCATTGTTATTGCCTTAGTTAGTGGCGGCGGACGCGGAGGTGGCGGCGGCATGATGAGCCGCAGAGGCGCTGGCAATATTGCAGAAACCCTGTTCTGGACATCTTTACTTTCTGGTGGAGGTGGTAGCAGAGGTGGAGGTTTTGGTGGCGGTGGCGGCGGCTTTGGCGGCGGTGGAGGATTTGGTGGATTCGGTGGTGGATCCAGTGGAGGAGGCGGAGCCAGCGGTAGTTGGTAGTCTTACTTAAATCCGGTACAATGAAAAAATACCTATTTATTCTTGCGTCCATCTTTGTTTACTGTGACTCATTAGATGCACAGTATCTTAAAGTTCCTATTGGAAAAAAGTTCAAAGTAGTTACCCAAACTTCCAATTCTATTGAAGTGACAATTCAGGATCAACACCAAGAGGTTCGCAATGAATCCATGGCCTATCATGATCTAGAATTGAAGGCCATTACCCAAACCGGTTATACATTAGAATTAACACCCAGAAGATTCAAAATGAACATGAATATGATGGGTATGGAACAGAAAATGGATACCGATAGTTTAGACGGAATGCAGGGTGCTGATCTAGGTACTATGAAAAGCCTGCTCAATCAACCCATGACCATTGT
>CAIZMD010000419.1 GCA_903933995.1 uncultured Bacteroidota bacterium | reverse complement strand
TCCTGCTGCATCAAATAAGAATTTGGTCTTATCATCATTAATGGCTTTGAACATGGCCACGGCCGATGTATCCTTGACGTCTTTATAGGTGCCCGGTTGGTTTAATTCATGAGAACTCAAACCCGTACCAGCGGCTGGTGAATAAGGTTGAATGCTCACGCTTTCATAAAGCAATCCTTTTTTGTAGAGCTCACTCAAGATCCACCAAAGGGTTTCAATATAATCGTTTTCAAAAGTGATATAGGGATCATTCAAGTCTACCCAATAGCCCATTTTGGTAGTGAGTTCGTCCCATTTGTCTTTGTAACGCAAAACCGCTTCGCGGCATTTTTGGTTGTATTCCGCAATGCTGATTTTCTTGCCAATATCTTCCTTGGTGATACCCAATTCTTTTTCAACACCCAATTCTACTGGTAGTCCATGGGTATCCCATCCGCCTTTGCGTTTTACTTGAAAACCTTGCATGGTTTTATAACGGCAAACCATGTCTTTGAGGGTTCTGGAAATCACGTGGTGAATCCCGGGCATGCCATTGGCACTGGGTGGTCCTTCGTAAAAAACAAAGGGCTTTTTGCCTTCTCTTAAAGAAATGCTCTTTTCAAAAGCCTGTGATTCCTTCCATTTAGACAGGATCTCCTGCTCTATCTTGGGCAGGTTTAAACCAGAGAATTCGGGATACTTCATACTGCTAAGACGCTTTACCAATCTGTTTTTAAGGCGGCAAAGGTACGAATATGAGAACAGAAAACCCCAGTTTTTGGCTGGGGTTTTCCTAGTATGTTAAAATGGGGGATGACTAGAAACTATTGCTACCATTTGGTTGGTAAGTATATTGGAACTTATACAACAACTGAGATGGTGTAGGACCTGTAAATGGCGCATAATCTACCGCCAATAATTGCATTTTGGCATAATGGGCACCATCGGCAGTGCGGAAAAAGAATACTTTACCCGCTTTTGGAACAAGGGAACGGCTCACGGAATTGTAATCATACCAGCTGCCGTCTTTAATGGCCAATTTGGTACTGGTGGTGTCATAAGCGTAACCTGAAGTAGGTGCTGTATTCAAGTTAGCAAAAATGCCGTCTTGCAGAATCACACCTGCCTTACCCGGACCACTAGCATTGCTGTTGACCAAGAAAGTGGTGAGTCTTAAACCAAAATCCCATTTAGCCGTGGTGGAATCCGTATTGGCTACCAAGGCACTGTCTTTAAATCCAAAAAAGGCAAAGGGTTTGGTAGCACTAAAATTCACGGTAAGTGTTTGGGTGCGGCTAAAAGCTGGTACAGCAACAGGTGTAGCTTCGTCTTTTTGACAAGCAGTAAATACAATGGCAATAGCCACAATGAGGATTAAATTGAAACGGTTTTTCATGTTATGGGAGTTTATGTTTTGTAGGTTGATTAATATTCAAATTGAGGTTGATAAAATAAGTTCTGCCAGGGATATTGCTTAGTTGAACAGGATTGGTATAGTCTAACAAATTCTCTGCACCAATTTGTACGCGAAGGTGGTTGCCAATGGTTTTGCTTGCAGCCAAATTGAGCATCCAATAACCAGGCGTTAATTCTGATTCATTGTCAATAATATTGTTGCCGTTTTTATCCATGAACCCAAAAGCACCACGGTAAACAGCTCTGAAATAAGCATCAAATCCGGCTGTTGGCTGTTCGTATAAAACCTTGGCATTCAAACTATGCTTAGACCTATTGGCTAAGCCTACATAATCCTGACGGCTAAGCAAACTAGATTGAAGGGTAATAGGATCACGTTTGTACAACAAACCATTGTCTATATTTTCCAGAACCTGTTTGTCTTTTGCTAGTAAAAATTGGTATCCACCAGACAAACGAATCTGTTTGGTTAATTGATAAGACAGATCCATTTCTGCACCTTGTGTAAATACATTGCCCACATTGCGATAAGAGTAAATAGGGAGGCTATTGGTTCTGGTAAATGGTAGGGCGTAGACATCAATCAAATTGCTGATATTATTTCTAAACAAACCCCATTCTGCTACCAGTTTTCCACTGGTATATTTGGCTCCTACATGCATGCCAAAACTGGTTTCTGGTTTGAGTCCTGTTGCATTGGTATAAGGGCTAATATCGGCGCCAGCCTGTAAAAGTCCTTGCTGTTGTAATTTCCCTAATTCCTGTCCAAGGGTTGCGGAACCCAACAAAGAATAACCAATCTGTGCATTGTAAAAATTCAGGTACATATGCCTAAAGTCTGGCGCTTTAAAACCCCATCCGGCAGAAGCCGTGAATTTCCAATGTGCATTGGGTTTATAAGCCATGGCAAATCTAGGACTCAGGTGTAAGTCAAAGTCTGTGCGTTTGTCTATGCGGGCTCCAGCTATTAGTGTTAATTTTTGAGAGAGCAAATACCATTCTTTTTGTGTGAAACCATACACTGTTGCTAGGTTCTGTTTCCCCGCATACCTAGATGCATCAATCATTTCTATATTGCTACCAAAGCCTGCTACGTATTGGCTTTTGCCAGGTCTGTTTTTTTCATATTGAATTTCTGGTTT
>CAIZMD010000418.1 GCA_903933995.1 uncultured Bacteroidota bacterium | reverse complement strand
TGAAAAGCCAGCAATTGATTTTTGCGGGCATGATTCCTAAATTGGACAATGCATTTACCGCCATTAACAATGGTGTAAGCAAAGTCATCATTGGCAAGGCAGAATCTATTCAAGATCTGGTAGCTGGCAAAGCTGGCACCACCTTGCAAACGAATACCATCACCCATGAACAACAACAATGACATACAAGGTTTAACACAGGATGCCATTAGTTTGCTCAAACAACTAATAGCCATCCCTTCTTTAAGCAAGGAGGAGGACAATACTGCAGACCTGATAGAACAATTTTTACAGTCAAAAGGCGTAACTGCTTTTCGTTATCTCAACAATGTATGGGCCAAGAATCAATATTTTTCTCCGGAAAAGCCCACACTCTTATTAAACTCTCACCACGATACCGTAAAACCCAATAAGGCATATACCCTAAACCCATTTGAACCCGTTGTCAAAGACGAAAAATTGTATGGTCTAGGAAGCAATGATGCCGGCGGATGTCTGGTTTCATTAATTGCTACATTCTTACACTATTACCATCGCAGTGACCTGCAATACAATTTGGTTTTGGCAGCTACGGCTGAAGAAGAAATCTCTGGGCACAATGGGGTAGAAATTCTCTTGTCTAGACTACCCAAGATAGATTGTGGCATTGTGGGTGAACCTACTTTGTTGCAGATGGCTGTAGCAGAAAAAGGCTTATTGGTATTGGATTGTACTGCCATGGGTAAACCAGGGCATGCTGCACGTGAAGAGGGTGATAATGCTATTTATAAAGCAGTCAAAGACATTCAATGGTTTAAGGATTATCGTTTTGACCGAGTATCCAATTTATTGGGCCCCATGAAAATGACGGTGACCATTATCAATGCCGGTTCTCAACACAATGTGGTACCACACGAATGCAAATTCACTACCGATGTGCGCGTAAACGAATTGTATACTTTTGAAGAAGTGCTAGAGATTATTAGAGCCAATACTTTATCTGATGTGCAACCTAGAAGTAGCCGTTTGCGTTCTACATCTATTGCCCTTGACCATCCTTTGGTAAAGTCTGGCATTGCATTAGGCAGAACCTATTATGGCTCTCCTACCACTTCTGACAAAGCATTAATGCCCTTTCCTACTTTAAAATTTGGACCTGGTGATTCTGCAAGAAGCCATTCTGCAGATGAATTCATTTGGATCCACGAAATTGGAGAAGGCATAGATATGTATATTCAACTGATTGATCCTATAATTGTACAACCATGAAGCTCTGGCAAAAAAACACCACCGTCTCTGCAGCCGTAGAACAATTCACTGTTGGAAAGGACAAGGAATTTGACCTTCTATTGGCCCCCTATGATGTATTGGGTAATATGGCTCATGCCCGCATGCTGGCCAGTGTTGGTTTACTAAAAGAAGAGGAAGCAGCAGCACTGGTACAAGAACTACAAGGCATTTATGCAAAAGCCATTGCTGGTGAATTAACCATTGCAGATAGCGTAGAAGATATTCACTCTCAAGTGGAATTCTTATTAACCCAAGCCCTGGGCGATACAGGAAAAAAAATCCATTCAGCGCGCAGTCGCAATGATCAGGTTTTAGTTGACATTAAACTCTTTCTGCGCGCAGAAATTACCCAACTGGTAGCAGCTGTTGAACCATTTTTCAAATTGCTGCAAAGCCAAAGTGAGCAATTCAAAAATCATTTGCTTCCAGGGTATACCCATTTGCAATTGGCCATGCCCTCTTCCTTTGGTCTATGGTTTGGAGCTTATGCAGAAAGTTTGGTGGATGACCTGATTACCCTTCAAGCAGCCTATAAAGTAGTGAACAAAAATCCCCTAGGATCCGCAGCAGGATATGGTTCTAGCTTTCCAATTAATAGAACCATGACTACCCATTTATTGGGTTTTGCAGACCTGAACTACAATGTGGTCTATGCCCAAATGGGCAGGGGTAAGGCAGAGCGCATTACGGCTCAAGCAATGGCTAATCTTGCAGAAACCTTGTCAAGGATGAGCATGGATATGTGTTTGTATCTGAACCAACAATTTAGCTTTGTCAGCTTTCCTGCTGAGCTAACAACGGGTTCAAGTATTATGCCGCATAAGAAAAATCCGGATGTTTTTGAATTGATTCGTTCTCATTGCAATCGCATTAAGGCCCTGCCCAATGAGATTAGTATGATGACAACCAACTTACCATCGGGCTACCACCGTGATTTGCAACTATTAAAAGAACATTTGTTCCCCGCTTTTCAAACCTTGAAAGATTGTTTGTCAATGGCACAATTGATGTTGGAAAACATTCAGGTGCAGGAAAATATTATGGCAGATGAAAAATACAAATACGCATTTAGTGTAGAAGCCGTGAATGAACTGGTCTTACAAGGTGTTCCTTTTAGAGATGCTTACAAACAAGTTGGTCTTACTATTGAAGCTGGCCAATTTGAACACGGGGCATTAGTAAACCATGTACATGAAGGCAGTATTGGCAATTTGTGTACGGAACAGATTAATAACATGATGCAGGAGGTATTAGATGGATTTGGTTTTGAACAAACCGAAAATGCTATTGCAGCCCTGCTACAAAATAAATAGAATACCCTATTTTTAACCCCCACAAACAATTATTTACCTAAAACACGAACCAATAGTATGAATAAATTTGCTTTGGCTTCCATCAGCCTATTGATGGGATTTTCTGTAATGGCTCAAACTACTAAGAAGCCTACAACAACAACTAGCAAGCCAACTACTAAACCAGCTACTTCTTCTCAGAAACCAAGTACCCAACCTCCGTTGGTGATTAAAAACGCTACCGATAGTGCCAGTTATGCATTGGGTGTACGTATTGCTCAAAACATGAAGGCACAAGGTTTTGACAAATTAAATATGGCCATTTTTGAGAAAGCAGTAAATGACGTTTTACAAAACAAACCGCTATTGATAATAGATAATGCTTTAGACCAATGCATAGGTGAATACCAACAAAAAGCCAGTTCCGCAAAATCAGCGGTTGCCAAAGCAGAAGGCAAGAAATTCTTAGCTGAAAATGCAAGACGTAAAGGTGTTGTGATTACTCCAAGTGGTTTACAATATGAAATTATTAAAGCGGGAACTGATACCGTGAAACCCAAACTAACCGATAGAGTAAAATGTCATTATCATGGCACTTTGATTAATGGTTTCATATTTGATTCTTCTGTTGACCGTGGTGAACCCATTAGCTTTGATGTAAATGGTGTTATTGCTGGTTGGACAGAAGCCTTACAATTGATGACCGTGGGTAGCAAATGGAAATTGTTTATCCCTTCAGAATTGGCCTACGGCGATCGTCAAGCAGGAGCTGGTATTCCTGCTGGCTCTACTTTAATTTTTGAAGTAGAAGTGCTGGGAATAGAAAAATAATTTTAGACTACTTGCAAGAAAGGATGAACCGCTTTAGATTAGTGGTTCATCCTTTTTTTATGCTTAGTCAATCTCAACCCTGTAAGCAATGTGGCCGGGCCGTAAAGGGCAGAACGGATAAACAGTTTTGCAATGACGGCTGTAGAAACCAATACCATAACCAACGCAATAGTTGTCAAAACAATTATATGCGTCAGGTAAATCATCTGTTGCAAAAGAATCGACGCATTTTGGCGTCTCTGTTTCTAGGGGCTTCTAGGAATAAAACCATTGCACAGCAGCAATTGACTGATCAAGGATATCAGTTTAGGTATTATACCCATGAGACCAAGACCCAAGATGGCGCTGCCAAATTTTGCTATGAGTATGGCTACCTACCCTTGGATGGCGATGTTTTGTTGATTCTGCACCAGCCTATGTTGGAATCAACTATTTTTGCTGGCTAAGCAGCAAACATGGCAATAGATAGAACAACAGCACCCGCAATCAAAGACGCAGTGGAATTTGATGTAATCCTCAAACCCTGTGAGCAATTTACTTTAGACAATGGCACACCTGTCTATAGTATTGATGCTGGAGCAGAAGAAGTGGTGATGGTAGAATTGGTGTTTCATGCTGGCAATTGGTATGAAGAAAAAAATATAGTTGCTGCTACTACCAATCATTTATTAAAAAACGGGACCAAGCGTCAGAATGCTTTTGAGATCAATGAGCATTTTGAATTTTATGGTGCTTATCTAAGCCGTGCTTGTTATAATGAAACAGCTACTATTACCCTACACTGTTTGAACAAACATTTGGAAAACCTCTTGCCCGTTGTCACCGAACTTTTAACGGATGCCATTTTCCCAGAACAAGAATTGGCCATTTACAAACAGAACCAAAAGCAAAGACTAGAAGTAAATCTAAAGAAATGTGATTTTGTTGCCAATAGATTAATAGACGAGTATGTTTATGGGTTTCATCATCCATATGGAAAATATACTGCTGCTGATGATTTTAATAACCTGCAACAAGAAGACTTATTTGATTATTACAAACAGTATTATACGCATGGAAAATGCTTGGTTTTTGTAGCAGGGAAATTGCCTACTAATACCCAATCACTCTTGAACAAAACATTGGGTCATCTTCCTTTTAACCAACAACATTTTCCGCTAAAAGAGATTCTGCAAACCCCTGCTGCTACTAAAAAGTACAGCATTGTCAATGACGCAGATTCAGTGCAAGCGGCCATTCGTATTGCACGCCCCTTCCCCAATAGACACCATCCTGATTTTCCAAAAGTGCAGGTGTTAAACAATTTGTTTGGAGGATTCTTTGGATCCCGCTTAATGAGTAATATTAGAGAAGACAAGGGCTATACCTATGGCATACATAGTTATATACAAAACCATATACATGATACTGCTTGGATGATTAGTACAGAAGCGGGAAGAGACGTAGCAGAAGCCACTATTAGTGAGGTATATAAAGAAATGGCGCTATTGCGCGATGAATTAATAGAGTCAGAGGAATTAGACTTGGTGCGTAATTATATGATTGGCTCATTGTTGGGTGATCTTGATGGCCCCTTCCAAATTATTGCCAGGTGGAAGAACTATATATTAAACAATCTTGGATCAGACTATTTCTATAATAGTTTAGATACTGTTAGAAATGTAAGTGCTGAAGAATTACAGGAATTGGCTAAGAAATACTTGAATCCGGATGATTTTTATGAGTTGATGGTAGTTTAAAATAAAGAATATGAAACGTCTATTTCCATTGCTGCTATTGGTTTTATTGAT
>CAIZMD010000417.1 GCA_903933995.1 uncultured Bacteroidota bacterium | reverse complement strand
GATGGGAGAGTAAGCACCATTCTTATCTTTATACCAAACCTTGGATTTATCAGAATCTCCAATTTTTACATATCCAATATTTACTTGCAGGCTATTGCCAGATTTGTAAATAATTTTTACATTTACCAAAAGTCCAATGGCTAAATCCTTAACCATAAAAGTTCCGGGGTTCTTAATGGCTACTTGGTAATTGCCATTGATGGTAAGATCTTCTCCCAATGCAATTGGACCTTCCGTTTCATTAGAACTAAGTTTGGCAGATTTTTCAAGGAAGATATTAAATTGGAGAGCAGGTGCCGTAGGGCTTTGTGCCCTAACTAAACCTGTTATAGCACAAAACAGGAATAACCATATTCCAGAATATAGAAATTTGTTCATAGGTGTTTATTAGGGGGCTAACAACGGTTAAACCATTTATACGGCCTCCTACAAAACGCCAGACTAGTTAAAATATTATCTAAAAAACCATTAAGTATCCATTTGGGGCTTAAATCAGGAAAAAATGACCACTAATTCTGTTCCTTCTCCCGGAGAACTGATAATCTCCGTAGTTCCATTGAAAAGTGAGGCCCTGGTTTGAATATTGATTAAGCCTACCCCTCTTGAAACCGTTGCAGCATTAAATCCAACACCATCGTCCTTTATGGTAAGTTTCAAAATGCCATTTTCATGGTATAACCTGATTAATATATTTTTAGCTCGGGCGTGTTTAAAAATATTGGTGAATTGTTCTTGAACAATTCTATAGATGGCCAACTTTAGTTTATCAGAAATAGCATCCTCGTTAAAATCGTACAGATCCTTTTTAATTTCAAATAAACCAGCCTTTTTCATCACTGTAATAAAATGATCTAAGGCCTCACCCAAAGGCACTTCATTTAAGGATGGTGGTATCAAAGAATGAGACAGTCTTCTGATCTCATTAATAGCGCCAGTAATCAATTTATCGATATCAGTAAAAAGTTCAGAAGTAATATTGAGTTCTTTTTTTAAAAGTCCAAGATACATCAATGAACCAGCTAAGATTTGATTTACATTATCATGTAATTCTAAACCAATTTCTTGCCTTTCGCGTTCCTGAGCTGTAATAACAGCCTCTGTAATCTCCATTTGTTTCTTATTCTTTTCCTCTTCAAGTTTTTCTTCAGATAATTTAATAGATTCTTCGGCAGCTTTTCTATCTGAAATATTTTTAAAATGCTCAACAATACCCTTAACTGAAGGTTCAAAAAGCAAATTATGAAAAGAGCTTTCTAACCAGATATATCCTTTGTCAGGATGTAAGAATCTATATTCCATACTTACAATAGCATTGGGCTGTTCCTGCACTTTAAGAAAAGCCGCTCTAGTATGCTCAAAATCATCAGGGTGTACCAAATCTTCACGCAAAATGTCTCCTAATTCTTCCTTATTATACCCAATAATTTTTTGACCAGCGCTACTCAAATCCTGAATTGCCCTATCAGTAGAACATACAACTAAACCGTCAGTACTATTTTCAATTAATGCCCTAAATCTTTTTTCATTCTGCAATAAAGTTTTACCAATTTTATATCGTTCAATGCTATAGGTGATACTCTTTTGAAGTACAAAAGCATTTACTTCATCTTTTATTAAATAATCTTGAACACCTAATTTCAAACTATCCATAGCAAACTGCCTATCACTATAACCTGTGAGTACTATTACAGGCGCATCATTTGCCAGTTTAACAACGGAATCAACAGATTCTTTTCCATTACTATCAGGAAGGGTAAGGTCTAAAAGTATTACATCAAAATGATCATTTGTCAGGCTTCTGTGTGCGTCTTCTAAAAGTTCATTATGTGTAATCAGCGGATTAGTAAAATTACTGTGCAAATATTCGTGTACTAAGAAATAGTCTCCCATATTGTCTTCTACAACCAATATTTTCAAATTAGAATCTGACATGTGTTATATTTTAAAATGCTATTCTGATTATTTATAGCTTTCAACAAAAAACTGTTTTAATTCTTCGGATTGCTTTAACTTATCCAAGGTTTCACCAGATAATGGCTTCTTTTCAAATCCAATAACCACTTGGTGTTCTTTAGATTTTTCCCAATCCAATGGATTTACAGTTGAAGAAAGGATAATCACTTTAGTGTTGGGAAATAATGGAGCATATTTTTCTTCAAACAATTTCAAAAATTCCCAACCATCCATCATTGGCATATTCAAATCCAAAAAAATTAGTTCTGGTAAATTCAAATTTTGATTGCCTTGATTTAAAAATGTTTCTAACCAATCAACAGCAGCAATGCCATTATCTAAACTCATTGTTTCTTGACAAAAACCAACATTAGAAAGGATGATTCTTTCAAGCATTTGTGTAATTGGGTCATCCTCTACCAAAAGCAGCTTCTTAATCATACTTTGAATTTTTAAAATGAATATAAAAATGGGTACCCTTTTCCACTTCACTTGTACATCTGATACTACCCCCTAAGGATGTAACCAAAGAATGAATTAAATAAAGTCCAAAACCTTTTCCACCTAAAGCATCATGGAAACGCTGATGCAAACCAAAGATGCGTTCTTTAACCATTTGATAATTAAATCCAATTCCGTTATCAGAAAATTCAATAACCGTATCTGGCCCAGAAATATAAGAACGTAAATGAATTTTTAAAGGTCTTTGAGGTGATGCAAATTTAATAGCATTAGAAAACAGATTGCTAAATATACTTTCAAGGTATTCTCTGTCAAAGTAAATATGGGCTGGTTGATCAAACTGTGTGACAATCTCACAATCAGGTAAATCAAGGTGTTTTTTTTGCGCCTGATAAAAACTAGTCCAAGCCTCGATCAATGAAATTTCTTCTAAACTTCTTTGTTTTTGCTCTCTCACTATTAACACTTTTATGATATCATTCAGTGTATCATTCAATTGGTTAGTAGAAATTTTGATAGCCTTTAATAGCGTAGCTGTTTGCTCATTAGGTATTTGATCAGGAGTAAGCAAATCAGATATGGCCAAAAGATTTGTCAATGGAGCACGAAGGTTATGAGAAATAATAAAACCGAATTGCTTTAAATAATCATTGGTTTGTGTTAATTGTTCAATCAATATTTGACGTTCTTCTTCTTCTTTCTTTCTCAATGTCACGTCTCTATAATTAAGCACAATGGCTTTAACAGCAGTATTTTCTAAAAGATTGTAAAAAGTGGATTCCATCCATCTATATCCGCCATCGGGCTTTTTATACCTAAACTCAAGCAGCTTTATGGAACCAGGCTTGGATAAAACTTCAAAAAAAATGGATAATACCATTTTCCTATCTTCAGGATGAAGAAAATCCATTTGAAACAAACCTGCATTTTCTAATGGATCATATCCTATAATAGAATTACCATAAGGACTTAATTCTTGAATCTTTCCCTCAGCACTAATCAATGCAAACCCGTCAATACTATTCTCAATAATTGACCTAAATCTTTTATCGGAATCAATCAACTGTAAACGTATCCGGTTTTTCTCAATACTATAGTTAATACTTTTCTGAAGTGATGTTGCTGTAATATTCTCTTTATTCAAATAATCCTGTACACCTAATTGCATACTTTCTACAGCAAAGCTAAGGTCACTATAACCCGTCAAGACTATTACTGGGGTTGCTTTAGCTAAATCAACCACACGAATAATGGAATCCTTTCCAGAACTGTCTGGAAGTGAAACATCTAAAAAAACTAAATCATATTGATTATCCCTTAGATGTTGTTCTGCTTCGGCCAAATTCCATGCATGTGCCAACTTTGTATTAGGGAACTCATCCTTAATATATTCTTGGATTAATAAGGCATCTCCTTCATTATCCTCTACTACCAATATTTCCAATTCCTCTTCCTTCATTATCTATTTAGATTTTCAGGTAAATTGGCTACGTTTAACCAAAAGGATTCAATGGCATGAATCACACGGACGTATCCATCCAAATCAGATGGTTTTACTACATAACAATTGGCCCCTTTTTCATAACATTCTTCAACATCTCTTGCACTATTAGATGTACTCAAAATAATTACAGGTATTTTTTTGAAAACCTTTGATTGCTTGATAAAAGCCAATACCTCTATTCCATCTAATCTAGGAAGATTAATGTCTAACAATATTAAATCTGGCAATTTTACATTTTCAAAACTCCCTTCTTTCTTTAAGAAATGAATAGCTTGTTCTCCATCCTTTACCCTAGTAATTGCATGTTGATGGTTTAATGATTCTAAAGCTTCCATT
>CAIZMD010000416.1 GCA_903933995.1 uncultured Bacteroidota bacterium | reverse complement strand
ATTGTGCCTATTCCTGTAACAATACCAAGTGGTTAGATTTGGATGGGAGCTTTGATATTGCCAAAGATTTGGTAGAAGGCGGTTTCCAATTAAAAGATGGATACCTACATCCAATTGGACTTCCTGGTCTGGGACTCAAAAAAATAATTTAACTAGAAAGCCAAAAAACAATCCTACAACTACTTGGTAGCTATTTTTTGAAGCAATAATTCAGGTTCATTGGTAGTGATAAAATCAAAACCCTCTTTGATCAGCCAATCCATAATAGCGGGATCATTCACCGTCCAGGCATTGAGAATGAGTCCCAATTTTTTGGCCTCAGTAATCCATTCAGGTTTTTTTTGAAACACAGAAAAGTGATAGTCCAATCCATTGATGCCGTCTTTTGCCAATTGTTCTGGTGATTTATCACCATTTAAATATTGGGTAATGGCTTTGGGGTCAAGTTGGTGGATGGTTTTGAGCATTTCATAATCAAAACTAATATAGACAGTCTTGGAACTGGCTCCTGTTGCTTTTACGGTTGCCAATACTTTGGTGACAATTTGTACGGCCTTTTCTTTGCCTATATCGGATGGTTTAATTTCTAAAACCAACCTAGTTGTTTTGTTATTGGTAAGACCTGCTTGCAGATATTCACTAAGTGTTGGAATTGCTTCTCCGTTAGAGAGTGATAATTTACGCAAGTCAGCAAAGATTGTTTTATCAATCACCAATTTTTGAAATGCGGGATCATGGTTTATGACCAATGAGTCATCTATGGTCATTCTCACGTCAAACTCTGAACCCGTAGAACCCAGTCTAATGGCTTCTTTGAGAGATGCAATAGAATTTTCTGGAAACTTATTTTTTAAAAATGCACCTCTATGTGCCACTACCGGATTGGATGCAAAACTTACTGACTTGTTTGCTTGTTTGGAACTAGCACAGGAAAGAGCAAGACCTGCTGTTATAAGCAAAACCGAATGGCGTATGGCTATTTGTATAGAAAACATCTTAAGGTATTTTGGGACTTTGAAAACCTAGTTTTTTTAAACCTGTTTTAATTTCTGGGCAGCTCATAAATAAATTCCAAAGCAAACCGCTTCTGTAATTTTCCATCATCACTACTATTGGTCCTTGGTCAATTGCCAAATAATGTGGTAAGTACCAATTATCGGTTTCACTAAATGCATCATAGAAACCATATTCTCCAAAGAGTTTATCTTTTTTAGTGCCATACCAATGCATCATAGCAGCCATGGATTGCTTGGGTGTAAAAGGGAAAGCTGACAAAGCAGCCGTTGGCGATATGACTCCTAGGTCATTTTTTAAAGATGGGGCATGTCCTGCATAACCCTTCACTGAATAACTGGCAGTAAGTCCCCAATTATTGGGACCATATCCTTTGAACTTACCGGGATTGTCTACACACCATTGATAGTTGATCAATGATTGGTTGGTATTCTCTTTCCAATAATCTGCATAAGCGTCTTTTAACCCCCTTGGGTCTAAACCTAAATATGAATACTGTGACCAAAACAATGGTCCACCATTCACCGCATTTCCTTGATGATGCAATTGTAATGACAATCCAGCATAGCGCACACTGTCAGCTTTGATCTTACCATTGTTGGCCCATCCTTGGTGATACACTTCAGCAGGAACAGCATGTGTTGGCGATGCAGCTGCCAAAACATACATGATCAAACATTCATTATAACCCCTAACAGGAAAATTCATCTGCCATGCATAGTCTGGACTCCAGTGCCAATACAAAACGTTTTGCCCATTTCTATACCAATCAAAATCTACTTCCTTCCAAAGTTTATCGGCCCTTGCAGCCAAGGCCTTTTCTGCTCCAGTTCCATTTTGAAAATACTGTCTCATACAAAGCAAACCTTGCAACATATAAGAGGTCTCTACTAAATCACCTCCATTGTCTTTTCTACCAAAGGGTTTTACCTTGCCTGTTTCTCCATTCCACCAATGTGGCCAAGCACCTTTAAAACGGTCTGCGGTTTCTAGAAAATGTAGGATTTTTGATAATTGTTCAACGCCTTCTTGTCTACTGATGTATTTTCTTTCCATACCAACAATTAATGCCATCACCCCAAAACCGGATCCACCACTAGTAACTACTGTTTGATCTTTTGAAGGATAATTTCCATCTAGGTGAATTCTTTCTCTACCCATGCCGCTGATGGGTTCTGCCCCTTTTCTAAAATATTCAAAACTGGCTTGCTGTACTAGGTTAAATACCTTTTCTTCCTCTTTGTTTTTAAATAATTGAGGTTTACCATTCGTATTTGGTGATTGGGCAAATACAGCAAAATGGCTAATCAACATCAGCAAGAAGATTTGATTTCTCATGATAGGTTTTTTGACAAACAATAATTGAATGTAATAAAAATAGCTGCACAGGTTTCCCTATGCAGCTATCTGAATCTGAAAATACTACTTATTAGCCATGCCCAAGTTGTATAACGCTTTCACGTGTGCATCAGGGAATGTTTTGTTATAAATCCGTAGTTCGTCTATCTGGCCTGTCATAGCTGCAAATGATACATCTGCGCTAACTGATTTACCAGGAATGCTGTTATAATTGGCACCAATAATCACTTCACTAGGCTCCCAAGATTTGAATAAATTGTTACCTACTCCTCTATTTGGAAATGCCCCTACTTTTACTGCATCTGCCCAAATATTGAATACCCCTGTAGTTCCATCATAGGTTAAAACCAAGTGGGTCCATTTGTTCATGCCAATAGTTGGAGATAGCGTACTATTCAAATTGTCTTGGGTTCCACCACCAGCGGTAGTAAATGTTGGTTGAATACGCAAAGTATTGGTTGTAGT
>CAIZMD010000415.1 GCA_903933995.1 uncultured Bacteroidota bacterium | reverse complement strand
TAACCCCTAATTCCTTAAAGGCTGATTCTGTTTTGGCAAAATCAATATTAAACAATACCCCACCTAAATCAAAGATGATGTTCTTAACGCCGGAAAAATCCTGATGAGCCGCCATATTATTTGTTCAGTTTTGCTTGAATGGCGCTAAGATATTCTGCTTTTTTGTCTGCACGCATTTTCTGGGAAGTTTTTGTCCAATAATGGTGTTTACTTAAAAAAGATAATTGTAACATATTCCAATCGTGTTCATCATGGATCATGCCATAACCATAGAGTTCAGAATAGAGTTTTTTACCAATCAACCAAAAATCATCCCTACCTAAATAATCTAAGTCTGCGTCACAGATAATCTGTTCTAAATGATTTTGTGGCTCCTGAGGAGTTTGGGTTACAAGGATTAACTGGCAAATTCTTTCTTTTTCATTAATGGTTAATTCATAAGCCAATTGTTCAGCATCTTCCATGAAAATCTGACAACCAAACTCTTCATGATTTAAATAGGATGTAAGAAAACCGGTGTCATGATAAAGGGCCGCTATTTTCAAAAGCAGCAAATCTCGCTCGTTGTCTATTCCTTCTGAGCGTGCAATCCGTTCTGCTTGTAGTAACACATCAGAAGTATGCCAGATGGTATGATAATGTAATCTTTGGTCTAAATCTTTCATGCGCAAGAAAACACGGTGTTTGATTTTTTCCAATAAGAAGAAATCATTGACAAAATACATGTCTATAAATCCCTTGTTCTTAGCTAGAATCTTACCCCTGTATTCACAATCAAAATAATCCTTGATTAATGCATGTGTATTACCGCTGATATTAATTCTATTAACGTCACTGTTCTCCACCATCCTTGCAGCTGTATTTACTGTGTCTCCCCAAATATCATAAGCAAACTTTTTAGAGCCCACTATTCCAGCTACCACAGGACCAGAACTAATACCAATGCGAATATCAAAATACAGTTTAGAAGCTGCTTTTTTTAATCGTCTGTTTTCAACAATAAATTGTTGAATAGCCAGTGAGGCTTCTAATACTTTTTCTGCATGCTTTACTTCTTCTAGAGGCAGTCCACATACGGCTAAATAAGCGTCTCCAATTGTCTTGATTTTTTCCAATCCAAACTGAGTAGTAATACGGTCAAAATTTTTAAAACAAAAGTCAAGCTCTTCTACCAGCTCCCCTGGCCCGTATTGCTCTGCTAATTTGGTAAAGTCTACAAAATCTGTAAATAATACTGTTACTTGGTCATACTGCTTGGCAACAGAACTACCTTTGTTTTTTAATTCTTCTGCAATTTCACTGGGCAAAATATTTAACAATAGTTCTTCTGATTTTTCTTTTTCAACCTGTAATTCAGAAGTACGTTGTATAATCTTTTGTTCCACATTATTATATAAAGTGGCGTTCTCAAATGATACTGCAATTTGCGATGCCAATAATTTTACAATCTCAGTGCGCTCGTGTGTAAAAGCCTGATTCAAAAAATTATTTTCTAACAAAATGATACCTTGAACGGCATTGTTTTTTAATACAGGTAAACAAAGTAGCGAACGTACTTGATTGGTTTGTATATAATGATCATTCTTATAAGCCGCTTCATTGTAAGCATTGTTTAATAATAAAACTTGTCTTGTGCGATAGACATATTGAACAATACTTAATGGCAAGTTCCTTTTTGATGCATATACCTGTTCTGTATTTACCGGCTCCAGTCCTTTTTTTGAAGCATAAATTACAAACTGCCCACTGATGTCAGGAATGATAAAAAATGCATTTTCTGCAGCAGCATTCTCAATGAGTACACTGATTAACTTGGACAATAATTTATCCAAATTAATTTCTGAAGCAATGCTATTAGAAGCTTTGATAAAACTTTGAAAATCGTTGTCTAAAGCTACGTGTAGTCTATGTGTAGCATGACCTTCTTTACCAGTAAGCAGAAAAGGATATTCTTTTTCTAATTGTCTTACCAAAAATTTAGCTCCCCAAAAATTATACTGTGTATGAGCATGTCTGATATAGGTTTTCTCTAACTCACCCATTCCCTGTTTTTGATAACATTCAGCCAAAGTTTTTGTAGCAATCCCTGCTGTCATGTATTGCTCATCCTTGATAGCCGTATCAAAAGCTTTTTGCAAATAAAACATGGTTTTGGCCGTTTGTTTATTTCTTGCCGCCAACATTCCTTTTAGTAACCATGATTTGGCTAAATGGTTTTCGGTTTGTTGTTTTGCCCATGTTTGCATTAGTTTGATGGTCTTTCTGACAAACAAGTACTCCCAAATTTGCAATGACCTATCCAGTTTTAAAATTTTCATGGCCAAGAAAAAATGGTGCACTACAAAACTGTTCACCATACCCAATTGGGCTTTCATGGTGAGCATCAATTGCACCCTTTTTCTGTCTACCTCATATTTACCTGAAAAGAAATCGTGCATTTCTTCCAGAATATGAATATGATTCAGTGCCGTATACTCTAACTCTATTAAGGCTTTCTCTTTAATGCTTCCTATATTGGGTAGCTGTTGTACCATGGCTTGGGCTGGTAATTCCTGCCCCATTAAATCCTGTGAAAATGCTCGTAAGATCTCTAGAAACTCTAATGCGTTTTGTTGTTTATTTGACGCAACAATGGGCAAGATTTCAGACATTGATTCTAGCATTTTCTCCAAGTTGGATTCAGCATAAAAACGGTTGCTGAAATGGGTAATCAAGCTAAAAAAAGCAATATTAATTTGACCAATCTGTCTACTAAAAATATAATTCTCATACAACCTTTCACTACACTGCTTCCATGACAAATGGTTGATTCCAATGAAAGTAGCATATAAAAATTCAGTTGTTGCAATTGCTACAGCATCTGAGAAACGCTCGTTCATAGTCACCGCTATCTCATAAGTCTTTTGCGCTTCCTTGGGCTTGTTGCTATACATGCTCAAGATAAATCCATAACAAGCCAAACAAGTTCCAAATAAATCCGAAGCTCCACTTTTAATGGACAAATTGAGTTGTTTAGCTGTGAGCTCAGGGATCATTTTAGGCGCATATAAATAGGCAGCTCCCATGGCATTCTGAAGTAGCTTGATTTTGACCAAGGCCACTTTATCAGAAACAGTTGGCAATTGTTCAATGAATGCCATGTCTTTTCCACGCATATCTTTTTGCAAGCTGATCATGGAAAAAATAATTTTTGACAATTTTGGCTGCGTACTAATAGTAACATTTAACGCATGCAGGATTTCTGCTATTACAAGAATAGATCTTCTAAAATCCTGTTGTACAAAAAGCGCATTGGCATAATAATATCCCAGGTTTCCCAATTGTACTGCTGTCAATTCTTTTTGTCTTAAAAACTGATAAGTACTTTCACAGATGTCAAATTTGAGTACAAGTGAAGCAGCTTTAATGTACTCCATGTACAAGTCAAACAATTTATCGGCATGATCCTGCCATTCTCCAGGATCCACCATTTCTATCAAGTGCTTATAACAACGAAAATTGACTTCAAACAGCGCAATTTTTTGTGCGCGTTCAATTCCTTTCCAAAGCATTTGTTCAAATGGTTTGCAATACTTTGCTGGAACATTTAATAATTTGTCAAGCAATACAAAAAACTCTTCTTCCATTTCTGGGGTTTCCGGTATGCTTGTATAGGCTGCAATGATGGATAAATAAATTTCTTGCAAACTTGCATCTGGACTATTACGCAATAAAAAAGAAGCCAGTTCCATTTCACTAAAAGCATAGAATCCATGTTTTCCCGCTGGCATTAAGATGCCTTTGTGCAAAAGTTGGTCAAGGAGGTTTATGGCTAGTCTTTCATTTTTAATGGCTGTTTTAACCACTTCAAACCAAAAAGTATTCCCAAATGCCGCTGCATAAGTGAGTAAGATGAGCTCTTCATTGGTTAGTCGGGCAATTAAAACCTCGTAATAAGATGCTGGGTTATTGAAATTAATATTGGTAGTAAGCGCAAGATCTTTGTTAAGCAGCCAGCATCCCTTTTCATAATCAAAAGCCAAGCCTCCCGTCTCTAGTAATTTTTCACAGGCTTTGTCTATCAAATTCACCAAGCCACTTGTTTTGGGCATTAACAATGCCGTGGTTGGTTCTAGGTCTTTCTCGCAAAGACCCGCCATAGAAAGCAGTTGTATGGTTTGAATGGCGGTAAGGGGCAATAAATTAATCTTTGCTTTTACAAAGCCATGTTCTTCTACATTCTGCCATTTGTGTATATAAGTTAGTTGCTCTTGACTAAGCTTATGATTTTCGTAGGTGAAAATGAAATTGATTCTAGTTGCAGGGAACTCATTTAGAAAACCCTGAATGATTTTTAAAACAGGGGGGCCCGCATAATGTATGTCTCTTAAACAGATCAGCAAACGCTTATCCATTTCCAGAAATGTTTTCAAGAATGTAGCAAAGGCATAGATCAATTGGTTTTGTAATTCCAAAGGACCTTCCTCCTTGTATTGTTTTACATATGGGATGATTTGTTTTAGGTCTGGACAAATATCAATTAAGATATTGGAGGCGGTTCCTAATCGTTCTTTACAAGAGTGGATAAATGCATTCAATTCTTCTTGACTCTGTGAAAG
>CAIZMD010000414.1 GCA_903933995.1 uncultured Bacteroidota bacterium | reverse complement strand
GCACCATAATAGATAGCTTAAGTAGCCGTTTTGGCCATCCAGTCATTCATTTAAATGGGCATAGTGGTGGAGGCAGTTTTGTATTTGCCTATCTCAAAGCAGTAACAACAATTCCTGAAAATATTCAACGAATTAGTTTTCTGGATAGTGACTATAATTATGATAGTAGTTATTTACCAAAACTCACAACATGGTTAAACAACAAATCCCATCAATTAAGGGTCTTTGCTTATAATGACAGCATTGCTTTATACAATGGCAAACCAGTAGTATCTGCCACTGGGGGCACTTGGTATCGTTCAAAAAAAATGATTTCAGACTTATCTCAGCAATTCCATTTTACCAACTATTCCAATGACAGCCTATTCATCTATAAAAGCAAATCAAAACAAATTCAATTCTTTTTGAAAACCAATCCCGAAAGAAAAATCTTGCATACCAAACAAGTGGAATTAAATGGGTTTATTCACAGTGAATTATCCGGCACCAAAAAGGATTCCAAGAACTATCTATATTATGGACCTAGGGCTTATGAAGCATATATCCTAGATTAAAGTCCACTCAATCTACCTCCATCCACTGGCAAATTGATGCCATTGATATAAGCACCAGCAGGACTGCAAAGAAAGGCTACAGCAGCACCAAATTCAGCTGGATCACCCAATCTACCAGCAGGTATTAAAGCCAATGTTTTATTCAAAATATCTTCGGGTTGCAATCCTGATTTTTCTGCTTGATTGGCAAACAAATATTGTAATCGCTGGGTATTGGTATAACCGGGCAAAACATTATTGACAGTAATACCATCACCACCCAATTCATTGGCCATGGTCTTGGCCCAATTTGCCACTGCAGACCTCACTGTATTTGAAATACCCAAACCATCAATAGGTTGTTTTACAGAAGTTGATAACACATTGATAATTCTTCCAAAACTAGCCGCCTTCATACCTGGAACCAAGGCTTGGGTTAGCAAATGACTAACTGAAAGATGTGCTTGAAAGGCTTTTTCTAAATCAAGAACTGGGGTTGCTAATAAAGGACCTGCGGCAGGACCACCCGTATTATTTACCAAGATTTCTATGGCTCCTTTTTTTAGCCTTTCCTTAATTTTTAATAGCAGCAATTCCGGTACAGAAGCATCTGCTGCAATCCATTCATGTGTTTGCCCCTGAGCGCAATCTAGGGTTTGTACAAATTCTTGTAGAATCACTTCTCTCCTAGCCAATACAATCACATTGGCGCCCAATAGTGCCAATTCTATAGCAATTGCAGCTCCTAGGCCTTGAGACCCACCACAAACCAAGGCCGTTCTTCCTTTTAGATTCAGATTCATAAAAAAAATTTAAAGATTGCGGTAATCCTCTCTAATCGGATTGAATACATCCATTAATTTACAATCCGTAATGGCCAATCCTGAATGAGGAACATTAGATGGAATCACTACTATTTCACCTTCTCCAAATTCTACTGGCTCTCCATCAATGATTAGTTGAAACCTACCCTCTAAAACAATGGATACTTGTTCGTGTACATGATGATGCGTTGGTAAGCTTTCCCCTTTTTTTACCTCTAAAAAAGAGAGTGTCATACTGTCTGTATGCACAAAACGGGCGGGATATCCTTTTACAATTTCTTTGGCGGGAATAGACGCAAGGTTAATTTTTGGCATGGGCTTAGTTTTGAGAACTGGAAAGTTAACAATGGAATTGGAATAAAAAAATCCAAGTCATATAAATAGAACAGCCTGATTTTGATAGTCTAACCTATTTTGCAGATTAAAAATCGTTACTTTCGCATACAATTATGAAGAAGATTGAACTGGAAATAGTGGCGCTATCGCACAGTATCACACAGACCCATTCCTATGCCGTGGTGCTGGGAGAATTAAATGGTTTGAGACGTTTACCTATTGTGATTGGAGGATTTGAAGCCCAGGCCATTGCTGTGGCTTTAGAACATATGCAACCCAGCCGTCCATTGACACATGACTTGATGAAAAATTTCATGAATGCATTTGCTGTAGAATTACAGGAAGTGATCATCAGTGACTTGCAAGAAGGTATCTTCTATTCCAAATTGGTTTGTTATACAGACAATGATACGGTTGAAATAGACAGCAGAACCAGCGACGCATTAGCCCTTGCTGTTCGATTTGGTTGTCCCATCTATACTTACGAACATATCCTTGAAAATGCCGGCATATTAATGGAGGATAATGGAGCTAAAAAGGGCAAATCCGAATCAGTTGGTGCAGAAGAATCTGCGTCTGACCGGGAAGACCTGAGTGGATTGGGCATTGAAGAATTACAGGTTTTATTAAATGAAGTACTAGAACAAGAAGATTATATCCGCGCCATTGCTATCAGGGATGAGATCAATAAAAGAAAATAGTAATTCCACAACATGGTTTTATTCCCCAATTGCAAAATCAACCTAGGCTTGCATATAACCCGTAAAAGGGAAGATGGTTACCATGATTTGGAAACGGTTTTTTATCCCATTGGCATTAAAGATGTGCTTGAAATAATACAAGCGCCTAGTCTAACACAAGCATTCAATTTTAGTAGTACTGGTCTACCTATACAAGGAAATCCTACTGATAATCTTTGCGCCAAAGCTTATCAGTTATTGAAAAATGACTTTCCACAGATACCTTCTATTCAAATTCACCTACATAAGCAGATTCCTATGGGGGCTGGCTTAGGAGGTGGCAGTGCCGATGGGGCTTTTGCATTAAAGCTTTTAAACCAACTTTTTCATTTAGACATTTCCGAAAACCGATTAATCCAATACGCTTTGGAATTGGGTAGTGATTGTCCTTTTTTTATCATTAACCAAGCCTGCATTGGAAAAGGTAGAGGTGAATTACTGGAGAGATTGACACTGGATCTTAGTCAATACCAATTTTTGATAGTGAACCCTGGAATCCATATTGGCACAGGTTGGGCTTTTTCCCAAATTAGACCCAAACCCGTAGAACATTCCTTGATGTCATTGATTAACCAACCTATTACAACTTGGAAAGATCATTTGATCAATGACTTTGAAGCACCCGTTATGGCCTCTTACCCTGAAATTGCACAGATAAAAAAAGCCCTTTACCAAGCAGGGGCCCTTTATGCTTCCATGTCTGGAAGCGGTAGCACCCTCTATGGCATTTTTGAAAAAGGGAGTACCCCAAAGATTTCCTTTCCGGATCATTACATGACCGCACTAGTAGATTAGAAATTTTCTAACAAAACAATCGTTTTATTAGACAAAACCAACTATTATCTGTTAGTTTTGATAGAGTGTTTCTTAAATTGCGTTTTATTTTGTAATTTGCCCCTATCGATTGCCCGCCATTATATTTCCTGAATATTAATAATTCGGTTGCGTATGCTTGACACAACAACCCAACAAGGATTATATGATCCTTCGTTTGAACATGACGCCTGTGGTATAGGTTTTGTAGCGAATATCAAGGGCAATAAATCGCATCAGCACATTTCTGATGCTTTGACAGTGCTGGAAAACATGGAACACCGTGGTGCCTGTGGATGTGAAAACAACACAGGTGATGGAGCTGGAATCATGTTGCAAATGCCACATGAATTCTTCTTTGACGAGTGTATTAGTCTTGGCATTCATTTACCCTCCTATGGTAAATATGGTGTTGGCTTTCTGTTCTTCCCAAAAGAAATCCGTTTACGTGAAGAGTGCAGAGACATTTTTAATCGCGCAGCAGAAAAGCTAGGATTAGAAATTCTGGGTTATAGAAAAGTGCCTGTAAACAGAACCGATATTGGGCCTACCGCATTGTCTGTTGAGCCTTGTATGGAACAAGTATTTATTGCTTCTCCAGACCATATCAATGACCCCGAGGTATTTGAACGCAAATTGTTTGTTTTGCGCAACTATGCTACTCATACCATTCAAAACACGGTAAAAAAAGACGGTATTGGGTTTTACCTTTCCTCTCTTTCTTATAAGACCATTGTTTATAAAGGACAATTGACCAGCGGACAAGTAAGGGGCTATTTCCCAGACTTGAGTGACAAGCGCGTGGTATCGGCCTTTGGCCTAGTACATAGCCGTTTTGCTACCAACACATTCCCATCTTGGAAACTAGCCCAACCCTTCCGCTATATTGCCCACAATGGCGAAATCAATACCCTACAGGGGAATTTAAACTGGTTACGTACCAGTGAAAAAGGATTTACGTCTCCATTCTTTAGTAAAGAAGAAATGGACATGTTATTACCTATTGTAACGCAGGGTCAATCGGACAGTGCCAGCTTGGATAATATGATTGAGCTATTAACCTTAACGGGCAGGTCTCTTCCACACGTCATGATGATGCTGATTCCAGAAGCATGGGATGGCAATCATGACATGGACCCTATTAAAAAAGCCTTCTATGAGTTCCACGCCTGCATGATGGAACCATGGGATGGTCCAGCTTCTATTTCCTTTACCGATGGTAAAATCATTGGAGCTACATTAGACAGAAATGGTCTGAGACCATCGCGCTACTGCGTAACAACTGATGACCGTGTGATCATGGCCTCTGAAACAGGCGTACTTCCTGTTGACCAATCAACCATTATTGAAAAAGGACGCTTACAACCAGGTAAGATGTTTGTGGTAGATATGGAACAGGGACGCATCATTTCTGATGAAGAACTCAAACAAGAAATCTGCTCTCACAAACCTTATACAGAATGGTTAAACAAATACAAGATCCGTCTGGAAGAATTACCAGAGCCAAGGGTTATGTTTACTCATTTAGAACACGATCAGGTTTTTAAATACCAAAAAGGATTTGGTTATAGCACAGAAGACCTTGACAATATTATTGCCCCAATGGCATTAGACGGCAAAGAACCCATTGGATCCATGGGTACTGATACGCCATTAGCAGTATTGAGCGATGAACCACAGCATTTGAGCAGTTATTTTAAACAACTCTTTGCGCAGGTAACCAACCCTCCTATTGATCCCATTAGAGAAAGGATGGTCATGTCTTTGGCAACATTTGCCGGCAGTACGGGAAATTTATTAGTAGAAGACCCTCTGGCATGTCACGTTGTGGCTTTGCAACATCCGGTACTGAATAACCATGATCTTGAAAAAATCAGAAGTATTGATACTGGTATTTTCCAAGCCAAAACACTTCAAACCTATTTTAGAGCGGATGGCAAACCAGGTTCTTTGAAAAAAGCTTTGGACCGATTGTGCAGATATGCAGTTGATGCGGTTGAAGACGGATTTGAAGTAATTATCTTAACGGATAGAGCCATAGATTCCGATCACGCTCCTATTCCTTCACTTTTAGCTACTGCTGCAGTTCACCATCACTTAATTCGCAAGGGATATCGTGGACAAGTAGGGATTATTGTAGAAGCTGGAGATGTTTGGGAAGTGCATCATTTTGCTTGTTTAATTGGTTTTGGCGCAACCGCCATTAACCCTTATCTGGCATTGTCTACCATTAGAGACATGAAGATTTCAGGCAAGATTAATACAGACTTAGATCCTGAATACCTAAAGAAAAACTACATCAAAGCAGTTAATGAAGGATTGCTCAAAGTATTCTCTAAAATGGGGATCTCTACTTTGCAATCATATCAAGGTGCACAGATCTTTGAAATCATTGGTCTCAATAGAGAGGTAGTAGACTTATATTTCACAGGAGCTACTTCAAGGATTCAAGGAATGGGTCTTGATGAAATTGCCAAAGAAACCTTGTCCAAACATTTCTTTGCCTTTAGCAAAAAAGAGATTCCTGTAGACCGTCTACCCGTTGGTGGTATCTATCAATGGAAACGCAAAGGAGAATTCCACTTATTCAATCCTCAAACCATTCACTTGCTGCAACATAGCACCAAGATGAATGACTATGAGACTTTTAAAAAATATAGCAAACTGGTAAATGATCAATCCGTAAGGGCTTGCACCATTCGTAGCCAGTTTCAATTCAAACCAACAAGACCTTCTATCAGCATTGATGAAGTAGAACCAGCAGAAAATATCTACAAACGTTTTGCTTCTGGGGCTATGTCATTTGGTTCCATTTCTTGGGAAGCACATACCACTTTAGCTATCGCGATGAATAGGCTTGGCGGTAAAAGCAATACAGGAGAAGGAGGAGAAGACGAAATTCGTTTTGAAAAAATGGCCAATGGAGACAGCATGCGTTCTGCTATTAAGCAAGTAGCATCTGCTCGATTTGGTGTAACCAGTTATTATTTAACGGAGGCTGACGAGTTACAAATTAAAATGGCACAGGGAGCCAAGCCTGGAGAAGGCGGACAATTACCTGGTCACAAAGTAGATGACTGGATTGGTAAAACAAGACATAGTACTCCTGGAGTGGGTTTGATCTCACCTCCACCTCACCATGATATTTATTCTATTGAAGATCTGGCTCAATTGATCTTTGATCTAAAAAATGCCAATCGCACAGCAAGGATTAACGTAAAATTGGTTTCAAAAGCAGGTGTAGGAACCATTGCAGCAGGTGTGGCTAAGGCCAAGGCCGATGTGGTATTGATCTCAGGTTTTGATGGAGGCACAGGAGCATCTCCCATTAGCTCTATCAAACACGCAGGATTACCTTGGGAATTAGGTTTAGCAGAAGCGCATCAAACATTGGTTAAGAATAAGTTACGCGGTCGCGTAGTGGTGCAAGCCGATGGCCAAATGAAGACTGGAAGGGATATTGCCATAGCTGCTTTATTGGGTGCAGAAGAATGGGGTGTTGCAACTGCTGCCTTGATTGTAGAAGGTTGTATCATGATGCGCAAATGCCATTTGAATACCTGCCCCGTTGGTGTAGCAACACAAGATCCTGAATTGCGCAAACGCTTTAAAGGAGACCCTGATCATATTGTCAACTTCTTCCAATTTATTACCCAAGAATTACGTGAAATCATGGCTGAGCTGGGTTATCGCACGGTAAATGAAATGATTGGCCAAGTTGATAACCTAGAAATGAGAGAAGGTATTAACCATTGGAAATATAGCAAACTAGACCTATCTCCTATTTTATACAAAGAGCCTGCTTCTGAAGACACAAGCTTGTATAACCAAGAAACTCAGGATCATGGCATCAGTGAAGTTCTAGACTGGCAATTACTCAAAATTGCACAAGCTGCAATTGACAACAAACAACGCGTTCAAGCCAGTTTCGATATCAAAAATACCGACAGAACTGTTGGTACTATTGTATCTAATGAAATTACCAAAAAATACAAAGCAGCAGGTCTTCCTGATGACACCATCCACTTTAATTTCAGAGGAACTGCAGGACAAAGTTTTGGTGCCTTTAATGCAAAGGGAATTACCCATGAATTAGAAGGTGATGCCAATGACTATTTTGGTAAAGGCTTGAGTGGCGCTAAACTAATTGTATACCCAGATCGTACCGGTAGTTTTGTGCCAGAGGAAAATATCATCATTGGAAACGTAGCGTTCTATGGCGCTACAACAGGTGAAGCTTATATCAGAGGTAAAGCAGGAGAGCGATTCTGCGTAAGAAACTCAGGCGCACAAGTAGTGGTAGAAGGCGTTGGAGACCATGGTTGCGAATACATGACTGGTGGTGTTGCCGTAATTCTGGGTAATACAGGAAGAAACTTTGCCGCAGGCATGAGTGGAGGGGTTGCCTATATCTATGACATTGACAACAGCTTTGCAGGAAAATGCAATATGGAAATGGTAGACCTTGACCCATTGGATCAAGATGATGCAGTTATTTTAAATGACCTGATCACCAAACACTATGCACATACAGCAAGCAAAGTGGCCAACGACCCGAGGTTAAAACCTTGCGCGTTCTGGGCAATCAGCGACTAACGGCCGGTGGCCAGGTCAAGCGTGCCAAGCCCAAGATGGTCAGCATCAAGAAACGCAGTCAAACCTGAACTTCTCGCTGTGGCGTCAGTTGCCACAGCGTCACTGCAGCACAAAGCCACTGACCCAGGTACATCAGGCTGCCCAGGCTGTGCCAAAAGCGTAAATTTTCCTTGGCTACGATTCTGGGTGCCACAGCAAACTCGACGAGCAAGGCCAGCAGCACCCCCAACAGAATAAAAAGCGTGGCGATCTGCCCCGCGCTAGCAGGGGATGGGGCCGTCCG
>CAIZMD010000413.1 GCA_903933995.1 uncultured Bacteroidota bacterium | reverse complement strand
TCAATTGGTCTACAATATGGTGATCATCTTTATAACCTAGTGCGCCATCACCATAAGTGGCTGCAGAAGAAGCATAGACCAATGGAATATTTTCCTTCACGCATAAATGCCAAATCTCCTGAGAGTATACAAGATTTAGTTCCTCGTGAATGGCATAATTAAATTCTGTGGTATCCGTTCTTGCACCCAAATGAATCATCAGATCAATTTTTGGTTGATGCATTTCTACCCAATCAAAAAAGGATTGTCTTTCTACCAAATGAGCATAAGCTGTTTTTTCCCAATTGGGTCTTTTTGCCTCTACTCCAAAATCATCTACCAAAATCAAGTTTCTAAACCCTTGACCATTCAGCCAAGACACCATGCAACTACCAATAAATCCGGCAGCGCCTGTTACTACAATGCTGGCTGATGCTTCCATATTAGTTTAGGCGTTTTTCAATAGCCGTATCGTATTTGTTTTTCCAATCTGTAATGCTACCCCAGTTAGTTCCATTCACGGTAATTTGTCCCGCGCTTACTTGACCCAAATCAGTGATAGCAATACCAGCAGCTTCAGCGGCTTGTTTAAAAGCAGCTAGGTTTGCAGCATTAACTGAAACCACTACCCTGCTCTGTGCTTCACCAAACCAGAATGCATCTTTTCTCATGCCTTCTACCGCATTTACTTCAAATCCTAGGTTGGAATAGAAGCCACTTTCTAATAAGGTAATAGCCAATCCTCCTTCACTAATATCGTGGGCACTTTGTATCAACTTATTTTTAATCAAGTTTGTCACCAAGGATTGCACTGCATATTCTTCTTCCAAATTAAAATGTGGGGCTGGTGAGAATTCAACTGCTTTTAGTTTGTGTAAGTATTCAGAAGATGCAATGTCATTTTGTTGTTGACCAACTAAGAAAATATGATCCCCAGCTTCTTTAAAATTCAGCGTCATCCTAGTACTAAAATCATCCAAGATTCCTACCATACCAATGGTTGGGGTTGGATATACTGGACCATCCGGATTTTGGTTGTAGAAACTTACATTACCACCTGTAACTGGTGTATTGAATTTTTTACAAGCATCACCCATACCAGTTACAGCTTTTACAAACTGATAGTAAACTTCTGGGTCATAAGGGTTACCAAAATTCAAACAGTTGGTTACGCCAATGGGCTCTCCACCGCTACAAACAATATTTCTAGCAGCTTCTGCCACAGCAATCATACCTCCAACATAAGGATCAGCAAATACATATTTGCTATTACAATCCACCGTAATGGCCAATGCTTTTCCAGTACCTTTTGCAAGAACAACGGAAGCATCACTAGGTGCATTGGTAGAAGTATTACCCGCACCCACCATGCTATCATATTGGGTATAGACCCAACGCTTGGAAGCTATGTTTGGAATTTGTATTAATTGCTCCGCGATGGCTTTTAAGTCATCAACATCTGCAATGTTATCTTGTTTAAAGGCTTTGATTTTTTCAAAATACTTGGGCTCTGTGTATTCTCTGGTATACTGAGGAGCACCACCACCCAAGACTAATTCATAGGCTGGAATCTCTGCTTCTAATACACCGTGCATGTAGAATTTCAACAAACCATCATCGGTTACTTCTCCAATTTTAGAGCAGCTCAGATCCCATTTATCAAACACAGCCAATACGGCTTCTTCTTTACCTTTCTCTACTACAATCAGCATACGCTCCTGGCTCTCACTTAAGAGCAATTCCCAAGCCTTCATATTTTGCTGACGGGTTGGAACCTTGTCCAAATCAATGCGCATACCCACACCACCTTTTGCACTCATTTCTGCAGTAGAACAAATAATTCCAGCTGCACCCATATCTTGCATACCAATCACTGCATTGGTGTCAATTACTTCTAGACAAGCTTCTAATAATTTTTTCTCTTGGAATGGATCACCCACTTGTACTGCTGGTAATTCTTCAGTGCTCTCAGCGGTAATTTCTGCAGATGCAAAACTAGCACCCCCAATACCATCCTTACCAGTTGCAGAACCAACAAAATAAACAGGATTACCAATACCGGCAGCTGTAGCGCTAATCATTTTATTTGACTGCATAATACCCACGCTCATGGCATTCACCAAAGGATTGGTATGATAACAGTCTTCAAAATAAACTTCACCACCAACAGTTGGTACACCAAAGCAGTTGCCATAATGCCCAATA
>CAIZMD010000412.1 GCA_903933995.1 uncultured Bacteroidota bacterium | reverse complement strand
TATGGGATCAAGTTTATTGAGAATAACGTAACAGGAAGAAATGATAACCTCAATATTTGGTTGATTACAGGATATACGCAACAAATTAACCTGAGGTATGATCTGCCCTTTATTGATAAAAAATTAAGAACTGGTTTTAATGTTGGATTTGCCTATGGAACACAGCGTGAAGTCAATTATGCCACTGAAGATAATAAACAACAGTTTTTCAAATTAGAGGATCGTTATTTGAAAAAAACAATCAGGGCTGATCTAACTTATTCCTATCGCCCAGGCGTAAAGCAAAGACACGCTTTTAGAGTTTCTTATTATGATGAGTCCGTTGATGATACGGTCATTAAAAGAACACCCAATTATTTTGTTAACCAAGAAAATCAGTTCCGTTATCTAGACCTGAATTATCGGTTTAAATTTTATAATGCGGACTACAATGCCTACCCAACCGATGGCTTTTTGTTTGAAGGGAATCTCTACCAACGTGGGGGTTTTGGAAAGTCGCAACTATGGATGGTCAATGCCCGAGCCGTGTATGCGTTACCATTAGCCAAAACATCTTTTCTACACTTAGAGGGTTTGGTGCAATTGAAATTTCCGGTAAACAATGCTTTTACCGACCAGCGATTAATGGGCTATGGCAGCATGCAAATGCGCGGTTTGGAATACAATGTGGTAGATGGTATGAAGGGCGGTATGCTCAAAACCACCATCCATCAGAAATTAATCGGGTTTGATGTAAGGAACCCTTTTAAGAGTAAGACTCATGATAAAATTCCTTTTAGACTCTATCTCAAAGCCTATACAGACCTTGGATATGCCCATATAAGCAGTCCAAGACCAGATAACACACTCAATAACAAGGTTTTACATACTTATGGCTTTGGGCTAGACATTATTTCTATTTATGATTTTGTGTTTAAGATTGAATATAGCTTTAACCAGCTAGGAAAGGATGGCTTATATTTACAGAGCAGAAACGATTTCTAGTGCCCTAGGCACCACTCAATTACAGCAATGAAAGTAGCCATCTACAGCCGCGGTTTGGATTTTGAGCAAGAGAACCCCATTCAATTATTGTTAGAGGAACTCATGCGGCATGAAACTAGTATTCTGATCTTCCATCAATTATTGGAACAGTTTAGTTTCCCGCCCCAAATGCAGGAAAAACTCAAGCCTTTTTATAATTCAGCAGATTTAAGTAATGATATTGATATTTTAATTAGCCTTGGCGGCGATGGCACCATGTTAGACGCCGTTACCTTGGTGAAACAAAAGAATATTCCTATTCTGGGTATCAATTTTGGCCGTCTTGGGTTTCTGGCCAGCATTAGCCGTAACGAATTGTCTTTGGCTGTTGATGCCCTAATCAATAGGACATTCCTGATTGAAAAAAGAACCCTGATTCACTTGGATTCTAATGAGGGTTTGTTTGGTGATATTCCTTTTGCTTTGAATGAATTTGCCATACACAAAAGGGATATTTCTCCCATGGTCAAAATTCATACTTATTTGAATGGAGAATTCCTGAACACCTACTGGGCCGATGGTTTGATAGTATCTACCCCTACTGGTTCTACGGGTTATAATATGAGTTGTAATGGTCCCATTGTTTTCCCAGAATCTAGCAGTTTTGTGATAACACCCGTGGCGCCACACAACCTAAACGTTAGATCCATCGTAGTACCTGATTCCAACGTGATCTCATTTGAAGTGGAGGGCCGTGCCGACCAATTCATTTGTGCCTTGGATGCCCGAAGAGAGATTGTGAACAAGACCATTCAATTGGCGGTGAGAAAGGAGAATTTTTATGTAAATCTGGCCAGATTGAATGAAAATAACTTCCTGTCTACCCTTAGGACCAAGCTCACTTGGGGATTAGACAAAAGAAATTAACTTTTACGTTCAAAAAATTTGGTGCTATTTTACAATAACCAGATCCAATAGTCACATGCGTAACAGAATTGCAGTTGTTGTTTTACTGTTTTT
>CAIZMD010000411.1 GCA_903933995.1 uncultured Bacteroidota bacterium | reverse complement strand
CTGTTATTATTATTGCCTTAGTATCATGGATAAGATTGTCAAGTTTGAACAATTTCCAGACAATTGACTGGTTAAATTGGTGGGGAATAGCTCTTGTATATGCGATATTTTGGTTGTTAATAATGGCATTACTAATAAGATTTGAATTCTCTTCCCTGATAAATGCAATTACACTTGCGGGCATCTGGGTATTTCTATTGATTGCCATTCCAGGATTACTTAATTCTTGGTTCAATTTCAAATATCCATCTATCCATAAAATAGAAATTGCAGAATATAGGGATTTTGAATTCAAAACATGGGATCAACCATTATCAGAACACAAAACATATATTTTCTCAAAATATCCTGAATTGCTGAAGGATACTGCAAAAATTGATCCTAATAAAATTCGCAGTTTCAGCCATGCTTTAAAAGTATTTAATAAAGAAAAAGAACTCTATAATCAAATTTCAAAATTAAATATTCAACAAGCAGATGCTGAGGAAAATTCTTTTTGGATAAATCCAGTCGGGGGTGTTATGAGGGCATTTGTTGCAAATAGTCAAACCACTTTGAAACATCAACAGGAGTTTGAAAAAGCAGTAATGGAATATCGTTTAAGAAAATTACAATACATCTTTAAAAACTATTTATTGGAAGAGCATTTCACCAAAATGAATTTTGAAAATATACCAAGTATTTCTTACGAAACTAAAAATCAATCTGCTTTACAGTTTTTAATCCCGATTCTACTTTTGTCAGGGTTAGTATTAGCTGGCATACTATATATAGACTATATAATTTTATTTTTAAAAGAAAGTACAAATAAGCCCATATTAAAAACTCTTATACTATTAATAATAACACAAATTATATTATTTCAAACTTCATGTAATACCGCAAAATATAATACTGTTAGCGCCTATAATAAAATGACTACTGAAGAAAAGTCAATTGTTGATTCAATTATTCAATATGGATTGAATCATGAAGCATTGTATACTTTATGCGATACATTAAAACCAATGAGTAGCATTCAGTTTTACCATCTGTCATTGTTAAGCAATAATTCAAAACAAAAAGATAGTGCTATCAAATCTATTTTCAAAATACAAAAAGCAATCAATCATTTAAACAATAGTGAGTTTCAGTTTATTCTAAACCCGTATGAGAGAAAAGACAGTATTTATAGAAATTTAGAAATCTATGTATTTAGATTAAGCGTCCTTAAAAAACTAATACAGAACCATCAAGAATTTTATAGCAAATGGGGAATTACAGAAAATTCAAATCCGGCTACTATTATAGCAATAACAGAATATGAAAATAAATATGATAGATGGAGGAGTTACGGTTATCTTTTTGGATATCCAGACTATGCAGTAGATTTTTTTGTACAATCCGGACAAATTCAGGATAGCACAAAGGAGTTTGTAAAAAGAGATTTTTTTCAAATACCTGTATTTGCTTCTAAAAGTGGGCATTTCACTTATGCTATCCCAAAAGGGCATCAAACTTCACAAATAGATTCAATAATATATTATAAAGCAAAAGCAACTTTAGAAAAATACAAAAATGTAAAAGCTATACAGAATTCAAGAAAAACCAATTCCCCAGTAAAATTATGGTCAAGATTAACTCAAGAAAAATGAAGCAATCCTCATCACTTAAGCAGCATCCACTTATAAATATAAATTAAGCTTTCTCAATTTAAAGAAATTTTAAAATACAGAACAACTAAGCACTATTTGCTAATAATTCAACTTTAATCACAATTATGAATAATATAAAAAAATTACCGGTTACAGTTTTAAGTGGTTTTCTTGGAGCAGGAAAAACTACATTACTGAATCATATTTTACATAACAAAGAAGGCCTAAAGGTTGCAGTAATTGTAAATGATATGAGTGAAATAAATGTTGATGCAAGACTTGTGAATGAGCAAAACGTTTTATCCCGAACTGAAGAAAAACTAGTAGAAATGAGTAATGGCTGCATCTGCTGTACGCTTAGGGAAGATCTGATGATAGAAGTAGAAAAACTGGCTAATGAGCAAAGATTTGATTATTTACTTATTGAAAGTACAGGCATAAGCGAACCTGTACCTGTGGCACAAACATTTAGTTTTGTTGACGAAGAAAAAGGCATTGATCTCTCTAAATTTAGCTACATTGATACAATGGTCACTGTAGTTGATTGTTTGAATTTTTTTAAAGACTTTGGTTCAATAGAACTATTGACAGATAGAGAACTTACAAATATTGCAGGTGACAATAGAACTATTGTAAATCTTTTAACTGATCAAATAGAGTTTGCTAATGTAATTGTACTTAACAAAACAGATTTGGTAGATACAAAAACAGTTGGACTTTTAAAAGCAGCTATACAAAAGCTCAATCCTTCAGCCAAAATAATTCTTTCAGATTTTAGTAAGGTAGAACCAAAAGAAATTTTAAATACGAAGCTGTTTGATTTTGAGGAGGCACAAAATTCGGCTGGTTGGCAGAAGGAACTTGAAGGAGGTGTTCACACACCAGAAACAGAGGAATATGGCATTTCATCCTTTGTTTTTAGAAATCAAAAGCCATTTCATCCAAAACGATTTTGGGACTATCTGAATTTACACTACCCCACTGGTATCATAAGAGCAAAAGGATTGTTTTGGTTGGCTTCTAGACCTGCTGATGCATTGAATTTTTCACAAGCAGGTGGTTCATCTAGGATGGAAAAGGCAGGAATTTGGTGGTGCAGTATTCCTTATGCTGAAAGATTGAAGTATCAGTCTTTCAGTGAAAACAAAGAGTATATTGAAAGCAAATGGAGTAAACAATGGGGAGATAGAATGAACGAACTAGTTTTCATTGGACAAGACCTGGAAATGGATAAAATTATTGCTGATTTGGAAAAATGTCAATTGCAAGAAAATGAACAATACCTATTTGACCAAAAAGTTAAAATGGAAGATCCATTTCCAATAAACATATAAAACTAATGTTAGCAACCAACTCATAAAAGATGAAACAATAACAGTGGTCATCCAAAAGAAAGATATACTTATGCAAAATATTATTAGAGATCAGCGCTGGAAAATGGGAGGTTGACTATTTTTAAGAAAAAGGATGGCAATTAATTTAGTTGCTTCCTTTTTTCCCAATCTTACTATTCAATAACCCTCTAAGGTCATGTCTAAATTCATCCCCCATACCATCTTTGGGAACTAGGAAAAAGGATTTGCTATCAAAGTATAGATGAAAAAAATTGGGGCTTTCAAAAAAGTTGGAGAATTTATTCCATTCCCAAAGCATTTGACCTCTTTCTGTTTCTAATAACACATTGTTCTCATTAAAATCAATCACAAATTGGTCTTTAAAAGTGGCTGACTGATTGTAAATTCTGTTGGGTAAGAAATACCAGAATGCAGACATTAAAAACATCCATACAATGGAGCCTAATAAAAAAGGTTCGGGTCTGATTTTCTTGGTGTAAAATAAAATGGCGGCGGCAATGGCAAACACATTCACCAAGATAAGCATGGTGCGCACTTCTGGTCTTTGCACAAAATGATAGCGCAAAGCCTGTATTACTTTTGATTTTTGGTAGCTAAAACTCAACTGCATAGGGTAAAAGTAGTATCCCACAAGGGAATAACAAATTATTTTACCTGATGAAATTGCTTTTGCTGCATTTGAATTTGTTCTTGGCTCAAACGGGTTTTGCCTGTGGCGATAACAATTCTATACTTAAAGCTAACCGATTGCCCTTTTTCTAATGTCAGGTTTAATGCCTCTTTGCCATTGGAGAAGATTTTCTGTCCTAGGGGATTGGCGGCAAATAGACCATAATTCCTAGCATGCCAATAAGTGGGATATCCAGGATTAGATGGATGGTCAATGATGACAATACTGGTACTATCTGATCCTTGTTTTCCATAAAGCATACACCAATCGGCCCTTGTGGCCCATACGGCTTCGCCCTGCTTGCCATTACTAGCCAAATAGTTACCCGTTACACTGCTGTCTTTTGTGGCTTTGACAACAGTAACAATGCCACTGGCGTCTGTATATTTTTTAGATTCTAAAATGGGGAGTTCCAGTTCATGTGCTACCCGCAAACCCAAAAAACCATCTTTGATATCTGCGAATAAAACGGTTTCCTGTGCAGTTAGTGTAGTAGTTCTATCAATGATCCGCTGATGCTCTGTGGCGCTAAATTCAAAACTGGTTTGTTCTTTTAACAAGACAGTTTTGGCCTGATTATGCCAATCGGCTTCATAGCTTAATTGACCCTTAGCGCCTGATTTAATGCTTCCAATTTTGCGGGTACGCACCCAACCATAATGTGATTTTTTATCTGCTGCAATAGCATAAGAATTGTTCCAGAAATCTAGACCATTCACACTTTCATAATTCATCCAAAGTCCAATATGGTGTGGGTGATCTACAGGATCATTGGGTTGTGGGTTCAACGGGAAGCCCCTTGTAATGGTCTTCCCGTTGGATGCCACAATGGGATATAAAAATGGTTTTTCCAAACTATCTGGATAGTTGAATTCTGTAAACAGTTTCCCGTTAACAGTAATCGTAGCTTTCTGTTTGCTGGCGTTATGACCAATTTGAACAGGCAATGCTTTTTGAGCACTAGCCTGAAAAGTAATCATAGCCCCCATCAGGATGGAAAAATATTTTAATCTCATTATAATCTTACTTGTTTTTCTTTTGGTACTAACATTTTCATAATACTCCAGGCAATTAAATATGCTACTGCACAAAAGGAGAACATAATAGTATAAGAGGTAGACATGGAAGCCATGACTACTTGTTTTTGCATGGTTAAGAATTCAGCAAACTGTGTAGGGTTTACTGCCTCTAATTGAGCTTGCAAATCCTTAGACAAATCAGTAACCGCTTTCTTGGTAATATCAATAGTATCGCCATATTTATCAACCAATTTAACCGTTTTAATTTGGTCAAGAAATGCACCCATACCCTTTGCTGTGGCCTGCTCCATAGATTGTTTGATTCCAGCTATTTTGTAGCTATCAAATAACCAACCACCAATCTTAGAAATGATCACACCACCAAATCCACCTGCCATGCCGCCAATTCCAATTACGGATGCAATGGATTTTTTGGGGAACATATCAGATACGGTTGTAAAGATATTAGCAGACCATGCTTGGTGAGCGGCAGTACCAATTCCAATTAACAAAACCGGAACCCAATAACTGATACTTCCCAATGGTTGGGTTGCCAATACAATCAATGGAATGAGTGCAATCACCAACATAGCTTTCATTCTGGCGTCATAAGGCTTATGCCCCTTGTTGATGAAGTAAGTTGGGAACCATCCACCACTAATACTACCAATCATGGTAATACTATACAAAACAGCCAAAGGAATATTTACGGCAATCCCGGTCATGCCATATTGGTCTTTTAAATATCCTGGCAACCAGAACAAATAAAACCACCAAACACCATCAGTCATAAATTTACCTACTACAAATGCCCAGGTTTGGTTAAACCCTAGCAACACTAACCAAGG
>CAIZMD010000410.1 GCA_903933995.1 uncultured Bacteroidota bacterium | reverse complement strand
CTCCTTCTAAGATTAATTTTGTACCCAATAGGTTAATTCCTAATAGTGGAACACCTTTTCCTATTGCGCCACAAAAATGGTATTTCAAAAATTCAATTGACTACTCGCTTTCACTCAATTATGCAGTACTCAATTATGCGGCCAGATATAAGGATGAGCTCCTGATGAATATTTATACTATGGGGAAAAATGCTATTGCAGCTGGCAATACTGACCATTGGACCCTTTCTCCTAACAAGGTTGAAATGGTCACCGAACTGTATAAAGAAGACAAAAAAGAAATGCGTGGCGATACCCTACCATTAGAGTATTACAATAAAATATATCGTAAACCAGAGCTGCGCGATGCTAGGGGTTATATTATTCCAGCTAATCAAACCACATCGGCCACAGCCTTTGCCAATATTTTAATCAATAGCGGTATTAAAGTTGAAAAAGCCACCAGTGATTTTAGTGTAGAGGGTCAAAATTATCCTGCAGGATCTTATATTATTAAAACCAATCAGGCATTTAGAGCACACGTGATTGATATGTTTGAGCCACAGGATCACCCCAATGATTTTCAGTATCCAGGAGGACCGCCAGTGCGCCCTTATGATGCAGCTGGATGGACTCCAGCCTATACCATGGGCATTCAATTCACAAGGGTATTAAATAGTTTTAATGGCCCATTTGAAGCTATCCCTTATGGTAGTGTTCAAACTGCAAAAGGCGCCATTGAAAAGACTGCTACCACAACCGGATTTAGTTTTTCTACAAAGGATAATGCCAGTTTTATTTTGCTCAATGACCTACTGAAAGCAGGTGTTCCAGTATCAAAAACAGCAGATCAGTTTTATGTAGCCAATAGTGTTGCAAGCACCCCTATTTTAGAAAAAGCAGCAAGTACCAATGGGGTAATCTTAAAAGCTTCTGAAGCACCATCTAAAGCAAGTAATCTTAGCGCAAAGCGCATTGCTCTTTGGGATAATTATGGTGGATCAATGCCATCAGGCTGGCTTAGATGGATTTTAGAGCAGCATCATTTCCCATTCAACCTCATCTATGCCAAAGAAATTGATGGGGGCTCTTTGAAAAACAAGTATGACGTAATTGTGTTTGTAGGAGGTGCCATTCCTGTTCTTAGAACAGAGGGCGCCGGTGGCCCAGGAGGTGGCTTTGGCGGATTTGAAGGAAGAGAACCCAAAACAGAAGATATACCAGCAGAATTCCACGCACAATTAGGTAGAATCACCCCTGCTAAATCTATTCCTGCAATCAAAGAATTCATAGAAGCAGGTGGTACTGTTGTTACCATTGGTAGCTCTTCTAATCTGGCTTATCATTTAAAACTACCCGTACGCAATGCCTTAGTAGAAATGGTGGCAGGAAAAGAGAAAGCTTTGCCTGGTGAGAAATTTTATATTCCAGGTTCTGTAATGCAAGTAACCATTGATACGCGCCAAAAAGCCAACTGGGGATTGGGCCAAAAGGCCGATGTTTATTTTAGCGCTAGCCCCGTATTTAAAATACAACCCGATGCCATATCAAGAGAAGAAGTGACTCCACTTGCATGGTATGCATCAGAAAAAACATTGAGAAGTGGATGGGCATTTGGTCAATCCTATTTGTTAGATGGGGTTGCAGGATTTAGCGCCAAAGTGGGCAAGGGTAAACTCTTTGTCTATGGACCAGAAATAACTTTTAGAGGACAAACACATGGTACTTATAAAATGCTATTTAACCAATTGTTTGGTCAAGACTAGTTACTACTAAGCTATATAACAAAAAAGGGGCTCAGTCCAACATGGAGCCCCTTTTTTTTTAAAAGTAAAAGAATTATGCTTCTAATAATTTCTTAGCATAGTCAAAACAGATTTTGGTTTCTTTCACTGCGTCTGAGCCAGCAGGAATATCATATTCTAATTCAATGGTTGCTGGAATTTTGTATTTCTTTTCCTTTAGCAAATTCAAAATTTCTTTAAGTGGGGTATTCCCATTTCCCCAAACCATATTGGCTCCCCCATTCTCTTTTGATTTTCTATCCTTGATATGCATGCTGGTAATTCTATCATGCTTAGCTTCAATTAAAGTCAATAAAGTTTCCTTGCTGTTCTTTCCACCAGCAGCAATATAGTGACCGCAATCAAGGTTCATGGAATTATAGGGTGATTGGCTCAAAGCTAGATCCCATGCGGTATCCGTAGCTTGGGTATGTGCATGATAGCCAATATAAACTTTGTGCTTCTCTGCCAATTTACCCAAGCGTTCAGAATGCTCTGGCTTGGTTGGTAACTCAACCGTTACACTATTGGCACCAAGTGCTTTAGCGGCTTTTAATGCGTATTCAATTTCTGCATCCGTATTATTTGGATTTAAAGCATTTGGTTTAAAAGCATAAATACTTACACCAGCTTTTTGATATTGCTTGCGCAAAGCTTCAAATTTTTCCATTCCAACAGAACCACGCCATGCAGCTACGTCTTTTTGGTATTGGGCCATTTGAGCTCTTTGCTCATCGTTAAGTTGTCTAGGTTGGCCAGGGGTAAATTTGACAGGGTTAGCTGGTTTACCTGCATAGTCTTCTACCGCATCACCCATCAGTTCAATAGCACTGATATTACAATCTATGCAGTATTGCAATAATTGATCAACCGATCCTGGCATACTTCTCCAAGAATAAGTGATGGCACCAATTTGTACGCCTTTGATTTTTGAATTGGGTTTACCGTCAAATAAACTAGTAAAAGAATTTGCTGAGGCTGATTGTCCGGAACAGATCAATGCTAGTGTAGCAAAACTTCCGTTCCGTAAAAAATCGCGACGAGAATGATTTGATTTCATATATGCAAGCTTGAATTTAGAAGGATAAGGTACTGAAAAAATAAAGGAATTTCAAAATCAAGGACTTATTTGTAATTTTAAAAATAGTATCAAATAGGATGAAGCTCTCTAGTTATGCAACAGTTACCCATTTTAAAAATAAATCAGGCTTTCATTTATAGGAAAATTGGGTACAGTATAGTATTAGCGCTCTCTTTCTTTTTTAATTGGAATAGCGCTATTGGACAAACAACTACGCGCTATCAGCAGTTTTCAAATGAATTTGCAGACGTTGAATCACTGGGCAAAAAATGGACACTGGAATTTAATCTTGGCCAAAGCTATACCAGCATTCCGCCAAATAACCATAGCCCTTTTGCCAAAGCATCACAGTTTTATGTACGTGGCTGGGCCCATTATTATCCCAGTTCTAGATGGAAGCTCTCTTACTTTTTTGCCCTCTTTGGCAATGTATCCATCCCAGATATTGAACAGTCAAAGAATTTTGAAATCAGATCTGCCTTACAAGGAACTTATTATATTAACAAGATTGGGTATTCACTGCTAACGCGATTTAGAATAGAAGACCGCCGTATCCAAAACGATGCTAAGACCTTTGAAGCTTATTATCGTTTGCGTACCCAATTAAAATATACGCAACCCATTAACGGAAAAGTGATTAGAAAGGGGATTTATTATGCTGTGGCATCAGATGAATTGTTTGTGAAAACACAGGCAGCCATTACAGGTAGAGACTTTTTTGATAGAAACAGATTGACACTTGGAGGAGGTTATGCACTAACTGATGATACCCAAGTTGAATTATTGTATAGCAATGAATGGTTGCCAAGATCTTCAGGCAATTTGGTATACAATACCTATCAGATTAATTTTTCTTTTACAGATTTATTCCGCAAATACAAGGATAAAAACAAGACAAGGGAAATGCATAGTGTAGACAATGGGAATTAAACCAGTCTTCTATTTCTTTTTGTTGTCACTAAAACAAGCCAATTGCTTTTGAATAGCATCTGGATGCAAGACCAATTTATAAGTGGCATTTTCAGCCGTACCATCATTTAAGACAATACTGCTGATTTTATATTGCTTAAAGTCAGGAATGTCTTTGCTATTGAATAAGTAGAGCAGGGAGAAACTGCTATCCTTGTCTAAATACCTAGAATCAAAATGCTTGAGGGTATAGGTCTTTTGATTGCTCAATGTTACAGTCAGGTCTTTTTTGACCTTTGAACCCGCTGGTTTTGGTAAAAAAGGAGTAGGCAAAATTTCTAGAAAATAATGTTCATTGTCAGTAGCCAATCTTTCTACCAGTTTCTTTTTAGAAGTCTGATACATGAGGCTATTTTCAGTTGAAAGAAAAAGAGAACCATCTGCGTTTTTAACCTGGGTGATTTTACACTGTGCATCAGAACCAAGTGAAAATATTAAGCATGACAAAAGGACTCCAATATTCTTTATCATAAAAAAGCTTTCTGTCAAATGTACAAATAATGCCATTCCAATGGATTGACAAAATAACCCTCTGATCTCTAGAACAATTTTCTTATTTTAAGCTATAATTCAACATTATGGCAGAGAACGCTTCCAACACCCGTAGAAATTTTATCAGTGCCATGGCTATGGGTGTTACCGCCAGTAGCTTGTCAATGTTAACCAACCCGCTATATGCAAGTGATGAGCGGTTTTTTCCTAGTCAACTAGATCAGGCTGATGCTTGGTTCAAAAATATCAAAGGAAAACATAGAATAGTGTATGATGGTGCCAATGCCAATAATGGCCTACCCATTATCTGGAACTGGGCCTATTATGCTTCTAACAATCAAACAGGAAGCAAGGATGAAGCAATAACTGCCATGACCGTATTAAGACATGGCGCCACTGGAATAGCTTTTGACAATAGTATTTGGGAAAAATATGAATTGGGCTCTTATTTCAAAATCACGGATACCCACACCCAAAAACCTAGTGTCAGAAACCTATATTATGAACCCAAGCAAGGTGACTTTCCTTTACCTGAAGTAGATGGAATTAAAAATCTTCAAGCCAGAGGAGCATTGTTTTGTGTATGTGATTTGGCCACTAAAAAATTAACCAAAAACATGGCTGCAAAAATGAAGCTTGATCCAGCAGATGTTTATGCAGAATGGATCAATCATTTGCTACCCGGTATTCAATTAGTACCATCAGGTGTTTGGGCATTAGGTAGGGCACAAGAACACGGATGTGGTTATATTTACGCAGGTTAATACTTGACGTTTTATTGTTACTATTTAAAGATTCTGTTACACATATTAGACCAAAATTAGATTCATTTTGTTTACCCCCATTGTAAATTATAAAGTATGGAGATAGCTGATCCATACTAGATTATAATCTAATATAGATTTGACTACTATTTCCATTTATTCTAACATACTGGCATTAGTGCTTGGTGTATTGATTTTTGCTATTCTATTATTTAGAAAAGGGAAGTCTTTTGCATTTAAACTATTGACAGTCAATATATTTATCCCCACCTTTTTTATTGCATATTCAATAATACTAAAAGCAGGATGGCTTCATTATGTACCCCATTTATTTAAGGTACCAGTAACGCTTATTCTATTATTTGGACCATTGGGTTACATATTAATTAGAGCATTGTTAAACAATGAACAAAGTTTTAAAAAATCTGATTGGTTACATGCTATTCCCTTTCTCTTATATTTTATAGAACTAGTACCCTTTTTCTTGCATTCAACAGAATACAAATTGCGTATTATCAATACAATTGTAAATCAAGATATAATTCAATTAATAGGGTACGAAGTTGGAGTAATACCCAATAAAATACATGCAATCATAATACAATTGAGCAATTTTGGGTATGTAATAGCAACTCTTTATGTATACAGGAAAAATAAATTGAGTCAGAATGATACAGAAGATATAGAAACAAAAAATAAATTAGCTTTTGCTCAAATAATAGTGGCTATTAAATTTTTGAACACTTTTATAGCCATGTTCGCTATACTGTTTTACAATTCACTACCAGGTGTGGGATTATTTATTATGAATATGTCTTTAAGCACTTTTGTTATAACATTAGCAGTACTGATGTTGGTGAATCCCGATTATTTATATGGTGATGAATATTCGTTGATCTTAAGTAATAATCAAAAATTAATTATTAGTAAAAAGGCGCTAATTAAATCTAATCTATTGGCAATGACAAATAGCACTTCTGAAGCCAGTGTCTTTTTAAATACAAATTGTCAGGTACTATACTATAATATGTTAGCAGAAAAAAGAATCAAACTAATTTTTAATAAACAACTAATGGTGGATGATGATTTTAAAAAATACATTCAACCCGGTGTTTTTAACCAATTTTTTAAGAATTATGAAAATGCAATAAAGGGAGAAACTATTTCATTTGAAATTCAAGAAATAAGTACGAATGCAGAATCTGCAGAATGGTTTAAAATAACATTAATGCCTATTTACAATGAAAGTAAAAATATTTTAGGTATTTCCTTGAAAATTGTCAATATAGATAAGTTAAAAAGACTTGAAATTGACAATCAGGAATATATAAAAAAACTAGAGGCAATAGCTTGGCAAGAAGCACATGTATTAAGAGCGCCAATAGCTAATTTAATAGGATTGGCTAGATTACTTAAAAAAGCAAGGATAAGTGAAGACAAAACAAAAAGAGCCACATTTATTAGTCAGATTTATCAAGAAGTAGAACGTTTAAACAATCATATCTGTGAAATTACTATTAACAGCAATCAGATTTTGTTAGAGAATTTAAAATCTTCTAAATCAGAAGGAAATACAGCAGATAAAATATGAATTATTTATTGATTATATCAGATTCTGTTGCATTGATTTTAGGGATTCTCATCATAAGTATTTCAATTTTCAGTCCCGGAAGAAAACTGCCATTTAGAATTTTCAACTTTTATATATTCGTTCTAACACTTTTCTCAGTACAGTCACTATTACTGGAAACTAAATTCATTTATACAATACCGCATTTATTTAGGGCTACCATGCCTTTTAGGTACCTACTTGGCCCATTAATTTTTTTGTTTATCAGAACCTTATTATTAAATGAAAGTAGGTTTAGAAAATATGATTGGCTTCATCTAATTCCTTTTGTATTTAATTATATTATTTTACTCCCATTTCTGACTAGTAGTGCCGAAGTTAAATTAGAAGTTTTGAAATATTTTCAGGATAGTGCCATATTAAAAATGCCTTCTTTTAATAGCCCTATCCTAAATCCTAGATGGCATGATGCTTTAAACCAGCTTAGCTATTTTATATATAATATTTTTTCAGTTAATTTCTATATAAAATTTAGAGCTAAAAACAAATATTCAATTGAAATAAATAATAGACCCATATACAATTTTGCCAAATTGACTGTAATTGTATTGTCTATTATCAATGTAATTTCTATACTATGTGCGTTTATTTTATCTGATACACAAATGGTTTTATTTGTTAGAATAGTAATTTCTTGTATTCTAGTATTTTTTGCAATTACGCTAATTCTGAATCCCGAATTCTTGTATGGCACCAGCCATTCATTAGCATTAATAAAAAATAGAAATAAACTATTGTCGCAATTAAATTTTGAAGAGGCTAACTTAATTGCCATGTCAAATAGCAATAATGAATCTAATATTTTTCTTGATTTAGACTACAGAGTTTTATATTTCAATACACTAGCCAAGCAAGAGTTTAAAAATATTTTTGAAAAAGAGTTACATATTGGACTTGATTTTGAAGAATTCATTTTCCCGGAGTATCAAACTAAATTCAATACATCTTTTGCTAAGGCAGTTGCTGGAATTAAAAATGAATATTATGCACAATCAAGTATCAATAAAGAAGAAAAACAATGGCATATTATTAGTTTCTCACCCATTTATGATAATCATAATTTACTTATTGGCATTTCTTTAACCACACATAATATTGATCAAGAAATTAACGCTCAAATAAAAACAAGGCAATACATTAAAGACTTAGAAGATATTGCTTGGAAAGAAGTACACTTACTAAATGCCCCCATTTCAAATCTATTGGGTATTACAAAATTATTATTAAAACCCGAATCTGATATTTCAGTAGAAGAACAAGATATTCTCATTAATCATATATCTATTGAAGTTGAAAGATTAGACATAGTAATCAATGATATAGTTGAAAGGGTTAATGAAACCGTAAAACATGCTTCAAAAGAAAAATAAGAATTTAGAAAATTTTAAAGTACTTCGTATGCAACAAGCAAGCAATCTATTCAAAAATATTTTTATTATTTTGATGCTGTTTTATAGCCCAAAAATCATGGGCCAAAACGATAGTTCATCTTATTGGGTTAATGCTATTGTTGAAAGTAAAACAATAGAACAAGCAATAAAAACAGAAGAGATTATTCAAGGTTATTATGCTAGAAATATACATCTCATTTCAATGCCGAATATTGATATCATTTTAAGGTCTGCCGCAAAAAGCAAGTATGCCAAAAAAGTGTTCTTTGAATTATTTTATTGTTTTGAGGGAAGAACAAAAAATACAAAAATTGAAACAGAATTTAACCTATACGTCATTAGTCTTGAACATGATAAAGATTTTTCAAACTCAGATGTAAAAAATCAATTACATTACTATTATGGAATGATTTATTTTACGCTCAATGAATATTTTTATTCAGAAAAGAACATGAGGTTATTTTTAAAAAATGGGCATAATAGTTTTCCAGAATTGGTTCAAGAAAATCATTCTCTAAACGCAATGACAGTTCTGTCATTAGTTGAATTAAAGCAGAATAAATTTAGTGAGTCATTGCGTATCTTAAATGAAACTCTCGACAGCGCAATTGTGAAAAATAATAAAGCTTGGATAGGAATAACCAAAGGTAATATTGGAAACGTTTATTATGAACAAGGTAATTTTGAAGAAGCTATTAAATACCTCAATGAGGACTGTAAAGCTAGTATAGAAACCAACGAAATTGGAAGTGCCCTTGGTTCTTTCTTATTGCTTAAAAATATTTATTACAAACAAGGGAATCAAGTATTATATAACATTTATTTGGACAGCGCTTATCTGTTTTATCAAAAAATCATAAAAGAAAATCCGTCAAATGAACTAATTCATCTAAAAGAGGGATTAGATTTAAATAATTCACTTGCAGAAAGGTGTTTTATACAAAAAGACTATACCAATTCAAGTAATTTTTATAAAATAGCTTATGATCTTTCTAATAAAATTGATAAAAAACAAAAAGAACGTTTACTCAAAAAAACAATTGAAGTTATTGAGATTGACAAAAACATAAATAGGATTAATGAACTAAATGAAGAAATTAATAAGAATAAAGGGATTCTTTTATTTTCTTTAGTATTCATCATTCTTATTATTGGCTTGTTCTTAGTGTATATGTCATTTTATGGAAGATTAAAAAATGCCAATAAAAATCTCAAAGAGATTAAAACAATCATTAGCCAGCAGAATTTAGATCTTGAAAAAATAAATGCCGATAAAGATTTGCTTTTTTCTTTAATCAGCAAAGATCTACTTGCCTTAGCGCAAAAGCAACATCAGATAATAAATTCTATGGCTAATAATACCATACCAATAACCGACTATGATAAAATTGTACCATCTCTTCTACTTAATAGTGCGGCTTTGATTACCATTTTAGAAGATGTTTCTACCCAACAAGAAAAAACGAAAAATTTTAGTGGTTTATTTTAAATATCAAAACTACCTAATAAATTATTTTCTGTAAACAAACTGTATATTGAAATTGATTAAATTGAATGTTTTAAGGAAAGCTTTTGCACTCCTGATATTATCAACATCAATTTAATAGAATGAAGAAAATGATCTTTTCGGCTTTGGCAATGTCCTTAGCAACAGGTATGATGGCCCAAGGCCAAGGGTCCCGTAGCAATGGTGGCGCTCCAAATTCCGGAACTGCAGCACCAGCAGCCCCTGCGGCAGCTCAGGACGCTAAAACGGCTGCTTACAATATTCCATTTAATCCAGACCAAACTGTAAGTAGTGAACACGAAGTATCTATTAAGGGTACCAAGGTTCCTTATAAAACAGTTACTGGTATGATGCCAGTTTGGGATGAGGATGGTAAAGTACAAGCTGGGGTATTTTTTACTTATTATGAAAGATCAGACGTTAAGGATCGCGCCAGCAGACCCTTAGTCATTTCTTTTAATGGCGGCCCAGGCACGCCATCAGTTTGGATGGAATTGGGTTATACCGGACCCAGGGTTTTGAATATAGATGACGAGGGATATCCTGTACAACCCTATGGCTTACACGATAACTCCCAATCCATTTTAGACGTTGCCGATATTGTATATGTAGACCCTGTGAACACCGGATTTTCCAGACCCGTGAGTAAGGATATTCCTACAAGTCGCTTTTTTGGCGTGAAGGCCGATGTAAAATATCTCTCAGAATGGGTAAACACATTTGTGACCAGAATGAATAGATGGGCATCGCCAAAATATTTAATTGGAGAGAGTTATGGTACAGGAAGGGTATCGGCCATGGCCTTAGAATTACAGAATACACATTGGATGTATTTGAATGGCGTGATCTTGGTATCGCCCACCACCCTGGGTATTGAAAGAGACGGACCAGTTGATATTGCTTTAAGATTGCCTTATTATGCAGCTACTGCTTGGTACCACAAAGCGCTTCCTTCAGATTTGCAAGCCAAAGACTTAACCGCCATGTTACCAGAAGTAGAACAGTTTACCATTAATGAACTGATTCCTGCCATTTCAAAAGGTGGATTTTTAGAAGACGCTAAACGCAAAGAAATAGCTGCTAAATTGGCTCGCTATTCTGGTATTGCAGAAAAAGTATGGCTACAAAACAACCTGAATGTTTCTACCAATTTGTTTTGGAAGGAATTGCTGCGCGATAAAGGCTATACCGTAGGCCGTTTGGATTCAAGATACAAGGGCATTGATGGCAAGGACGCCGGTGAAGCACCTGATTATAATTCAGAACTCACTTCTTGGCTACATTCCTTTACACCAGCCATTAATATGTTTTTGAGGGAAGAATTAAAATACAAAACCGATTTGCGCTACTATATGTTTGGCCCAGTAAACCCTTGGGATAGAACCGGAGACAAGAGTGGAGAGAACCTAAGACTGGCCATGGCAGAGAACCCCTACTTGCATGTGCTGATTCAATCTGGTTATTACGATGGTGCTTGTGATTATTTCAACGCCAAATACAGCATGTGGCAAATGGACCCCAGTGGTAGACTAAAAGACAGACTTAGTTGGGAAGGTTATAGAAGCGGACACATGATGTACCTGCGCAAACCAGATCTAGAAAGCAGTAACCAAAGTCTCCGCAATTTTATCAAGAAGACCTTGCCAAAAGCAGATCAGCCAGCGAAATACTAGCTTTAAAATTTACGCAAATAAAAAAACCACTTACTGTTTTGGTAAGTGGTTTTTTATTGTCAAAAACATTTCTTGTGTTAGTCCTTATCCGCTTTGGGTTGCTCTTTGATAAATGCGGCTCTTACAGGAGATGGGGCGGGTTTGCCCTTGATTCCCTGCCATAGAATTTCATTCATGACTAGATCAGGCACCCTATCTTCTTTTGACCAGTCATACTTTTCTGATAGTAGTGCTACGGTATTATTGGCCTTATTCTTTGGATTTCTATCGTTCAAATTAATATTCGCGGGCAAATGATCAAAGACTGTAGCATTTGGCTTTGAGGTAAATGAGCGCCACATGGGAGTTGCTGCTGCATCATACTGCGTCATTGGGGGCAGACCCAGGATTAGTTCCATGGTGCGCAACATGCCAGAAGTAGTGTACATGGTATGGTCTACATAATTTCGTTTTACATAAGGACCCACTACATAGGCTGGGCTTCTGTGTGCGTCTACGTGATCAGGACCATTCTGCGCATCGTCTTCTAAAATAAAGACAACGGATTCTTTCCAGATGGGGCTCTTACTCAAATGGTCTATAAACATACCCACTGCCAAGTCATTGTCTGCCACGTGTGCAAATGGCGTTAAACTTCCAGCACGCATTCCTTCTGTATGGTCATTCCCCATTCTAACGGTGTTGAATGCAGGAACGGCTTGTATAGCAACAAGAGAATCAAAATCCTTTTTCCATTGTCTAAATCTAACAGTATCTCTTACAGCAAGACCATAAGGTGAAAATGCTGCTGCATGTCCTTTCAAAGATTCTAGTCTTGGTCTGGTGCCAAAATCATCCGATACAAATTCTCCATAAGAGCGATAACTCACATTGTATTTAGCACAGAAATCCCAGATAAAACCATCTTTGTTATTTCCAATTTTTAATGTGGCCGATGTTCCGTGTGTACCACCTTTACCACCATAATTTGCTGGCCAGTTTTTTTCTACATAGTCATTGGCATAGGCGCCCATGCTCCAATTATGACCATCGGCACTAACTTCTGCGTCTACATAAAAATTGTCAAGCAAAACATAGTCTCTGGCAATCTTGTGTTGGTTTGGAGTAACATGATCTCCAAACAGTAGCAAACTAGTATCACCATTGCCACCTTTAACATCACTCAAGACCTGGTCATAGGTTCTGTTTTCTTTGATAATATAAAATACGTGCTTAATGGGCGATTTGTCTCCCACTTTCATGGGTATAGGATTGCCTGCTTCTCCCTCAGTTTGTAATTCTTTGGCCTTGGTGTAAGGAGTGTTTTTGTAAACTGCTTTTGAAAAATTTGCCAACTGTGTAGCAGATGGTTCATCTAAAATACTAAGGCTTCCTTTGAACAATGACCCAATGTATTGCACGTCTTGGGGCTTTGTACTATCGGCTGCATGGCTTAACACTACTTGTTGTTTGTTCACAGGATTGGGACCAAAAGGATTGGCATAAGAAGTTAAACCCTTGCCATTGGTTACATATACTTTCTTACCCAATACTTTCACATTGGTAGGATACCAACCAACAGGAATAAATCCTTTTGACTTGCTTTTGGTGATTTCTGAAACATCAAATATTGAAAGACAGTTATTGTCTGCATTGGCTATATAGAGCGTTTTCTCATCTTGACTTAAAGCCAATCCATTACTGGTTGAACCACTGGGTGCATCAGGATATAAAGCTGCATTCAAGGTCTCAATAACCTGATTAGTTTTGGTATCAATGATTGAAACAGTATTGTCTTGTGAATTTGCAACAAATAGGTTAGTTCCTTTTTTATTTAGCAATAATTCATTAGGATGATCACCAACCAAGATTTCAGCACTAATTTTTGTCTGCTCAATATCATATACCAAGACTTTTTTTGCACCCCATAGACTGATATACAAGCTTTTTTTATCGGCTGATATTTTACAAGAATAGGCTTCTGCGCCTAATGCCAATTTACTGATGAGTGTTTTGGTAGCAAGATCAAAAATAAAAAGGCTCCTGGCTTCTTTGGTTACTACAAACAGTTTTTTGTGTATTGATTCTTCTACTTCAAGACCAGCAGTACCAATGGGATTGGGCCAAGGCTTTCCTAAAATAAAGGAATCAACCAACTGCAATTTGTTATTGGTTAATTGGTATTTATTTACTTGGTTATCATGCCCGCCTGAAACATAGAGATTTTGATCATTGGCGCTAAAAGCCAAACCATACCAAGCTTTGGCAATAAATAAGCTATCCACTTTTTGACCCTTTGCAAGGTCAATCAATTCAATACTATGATTGCTTTGACCATTATTGGTAATGGCCATCCATTTCTTGTTATTGCTAATGGCCATATTTAATGGCAGATCTCCCAAGCCAATATTTTTGCCTACAGGTGTTAATGACCAACCATTGGGTAAGGTTACGCGGCCAGCATCTAGTTGGGCAGAGTTTTGCGCTATTGCTTGGTTAAGGCATAAACTAGCTGAAATGCATGATAGAAAAATCCAGTTTCTCATTTATCTTGATTTAAACAAATTGGGGGTGAAAATGGGGTTCAAGGTATTTTTGAAAATCCAAGAAACCTACATTCTTAAGAAAACAAATTGTTATCTTGTATGTAGATACATTACATGCCAAATAACACTCATGTATTTTTTTAATTGATTGTAACCTACAATGTTCGCCATGAAAAAAGCATTTTTCTTCTCCATGATCCTCCTGCTTAGCAGCAACTTTTTAAACGCGCAAAAAATGGAAAAAAAGGTATTGAGACATGTGGTCATGTTTGGATGGGACAAAGGAGTAGATAGCAACTATGTAAATAAGGTTGTCAATTCTTTTAAAGCATTGCAAGGAAAAATTGACTTGATCAAGGCTTTAGAATATGGCACTAACAATAGTCCTGAAAACTTGAATAAAGGATTGACCCATTGTTTTTTATTGTCATTCACTAGTGAAGCTGATAGAGATGCCTATTTAATTCACCCTGCTCACAAAGCGTTTGTAGCTTCACTGACACCATCGCCAACGGCAGTAACCGTATTTGATTATTGGGCAAAATAGTAAGGCTATTTTAAAAAATTGTTCTACATTTTACAAGGATTTCATTGAACCATCTTTGTAAAATTGAATAATTGCCGCCATGAAAAAGGTCTTCAAGATTTTGGGTTATGCCCTATTGAGTATCATTGTACTTATTGCCATTTTTTTAACGGGTGTATACATCAAAAGCTATCTTACTTATCAGGATGCTGCAAAACGCTTGGGAAAAGAAGCCCCAATTCTAAAAATAGACGGAAAGGATTTTAGGGATTTAAATAAAAACGGGCAACTAGATGTTTACGAGGATGCTCGCGCAAATATTGAAGACAGGATTACCAACCTACTTGGTCAAATGAGTTTGGAAGAAAAAGCGGGTGCCATGTTTATTACCATGGCTGCCATGAATAGTGATGGTTCTTTAAGTGAAACCCAATCCATTTTTAATCCAATTTCCTATATAGTAGAGGGCAACTCTGCCATGGTTTTGGGCAAGAACATGAACCATTTGAATACTTTGCAATCTACATCGCCGGAGGCTATGGTTGTATGGCATAATAATATTCAAAAATTAGCAGAGAGAACCAGACTGGGGATTCCTTTAACCCTTGCTACCGATCCAAGACATGGTGTACCCAATGCACCTGGGGCCAGTATTTATAGTCCTTTCTTTTCAAGTTGGCCTTCTACACTAGGACTTGCTGCAACAAGAGATAGTAATTTGGTTAGAGCCTTTGGCGATATTGCCAGACAGGAATACAAAGCACTTGGGTTTAGACTTACCTTATCTCCAATGGCTGATTTGGCTACAGAACCAAGATGGGGAAGAATCAATGGCACTTTTGGAGAAGACGCAGATCTAGCTGCGCTCATGACCAAGGCCTATATCTTGGGTTTTCAGGGCGATAGTATAACTGAAAACAGCGTGGAGTGCATGGTTAAGCATTTTTCTGGAGGTGGGCCTCAAGAAGGTGGAAGAGACGCGCATTTTCCACCCGGTCATCAAGTCTATCCAGGTAATAATTTCAAATACCACTTGATTCCTTTTGAGAAAGGTGCATTTGCTGCAGGTGTTACACAAATCATGCCTTACTATGGTTTACCCATGAATCAAACAAGCGAGAATGTAGGCTTTAGTTATAACAAAGATATTATCACGGGCTTACTAAGAAACCAATACCACTATGATGGAATTGTTTGCACCGATTGGGCGCTGGTGAGTGATGGCGTTGTATTTGGATATACTTTGAAACCTGCTTCCGCGCATGGCGTTGAAAATTTAAATGCCAAGCAAAGAGTTGAGAAAATTATTAACGCAGGCTGCGATATGTTTGGAGGAGAAGCGCTTCCAAATATTGTTGTTGAGTTGGTTAAAGAAGGAAAGATTACTGAAAAAAGAATTGACAGTTCTGTAAGGAGAATTTTAAAAGAAAAATTCCGATTGGGTTTATTTGACCATCCCTATTTAGATCCAGCTGGCGTGAAGATCATTAACAACAAAGAATTTGCTGCAAAAGGAATTGAGGCCCAGCAAAAGTCATTGGTCTTACTCAAAAACGAATCCAATATTTTACCCTTAAAAGCAAGCACCAAAATCTTCTTGCAGGGCTTTGATCAGGATGAAACAAAGGGTTATCCCAATCTGGTGAAAAGTATAGAAGAAGCTGATGTTGTGGTGCTTAAAATCAATACTCCCAATAATGCAGGTAAGGAAAAGTATTTGTTACAAAAGTTATTTAACCTTGGGTCTCTTGCATTTTCTGAAAAAGAAGAAGAGAAATTGTTGAAAATCATACAATCCAAGCCAACCATTACGGTGATTAATTTACAAAGACCCGCAGTAATTCCGAATATCAATAAATACAGCAAGGGATTAATTGCCGATTTTTCAAGTCAAGACAATGTGATCCTTGATTTAATACTGGGTAAGTTTAAACCTGTTGGCAAACTTCCTTTTGAATTAGCTTCTTCCATGGAAGAGATTCTTAAACAAAAAGAAGACCTACCTTATGATACCAAAAACCCCTTGTATCCATTTGGTGCAGGTTTGAATTATCAATAATCTGTTACATGAAAAGAACACAGCTAGTATTACTCTTATTTATTTTCTGTTTGAATCAGTCTTATCAATCCAATAGTGCTGATGCAAAAAAGAAACCAGTAATTGTATGGCAACCATCGCACCAGACTAATACAGGTGTTGATTTTAGTGAAGCCGCAACCTGTAATGCTATTGTGGAAGCGGCCATAGAAACCAAACCCCATTTAAAGGAATATAAAGTCTGGAGTTTTGGAGAAACTGGTGTACATCATGCCAATGTGGGTAGCAATACTTCTGTTGCAGAAACATCAGCTATTGTAGATGGCAAAATATCTGGTTATGCTTTTGAGATAGAAGCAGCCAACAAACTACAACCACAGGTTTTGATTGCTGTTCACAATAATGGGGGCACCAAAAGAAATGCGGTTTGGGGTTATATACATTATGGAGACAGTTATGAAGCAGCCAACCGATTGCTTGCTGCAAGATTAATCAAAGCCATTGCTGCTGCAACTGATTTGGAAAATAGAGGTGTGTTACTTGACAGTACAACAGGAAGAAATGATTACAAATGCGCCGCCACTGGTAAGTTGAGTTTTTATAGCTTGGATGAACACGTGAATAAAGCTCCGTATAGGGTCTTGTTGGAAATTGGAGATAATGCCGTGAGTAGGGCTTTACTTACAGATCCTGCCAAACAAAAAATCATTGGAGCAGCTATTAAAAAGGAACTGGCAGCTTGGTTGGGAGAACTGAATTAATAGATGTTTTTCTATAATTCAACTACAAGTTTTATTAATTAGCGGGTACTGACCAAAATCTAAAACAATTAAGCTGGCATTTTGTTATTCTACTTGATATGTTCTGGAATTGTTTTAATAGCTGATTTGATATAGATGGTAGATACTTTTTTAAAAGCCAATTGGGAAAATTTAATCATGG